>JBHEKZ010000459.1:0-5102 GCA_041859025.1 Melioribacteraceae bacterium
TCAGAAATCGAGAGCATTAAATTGTCTGCAAACTTCTTTGCGAAAATTTCAATTTTGCTGTTTGATGGAGTGTATTCTATCGAGTTATGAACAATGTTGATTAAAGCCTGTTCAATCAGTGGAAAATCAAATTGAATTAACACGACTTCTTCAGTAACATAAAAATTAATTTCATGTTCTTCGGATTCATGCTTAAGACGAAGAAGTACGGAATTGATTAAGTCGGAAACCGAATGCCACTCTTTCTTTGGAATTATATTTCCACTTTCTAGTCTTGTTATATCAAGCAGATTTTCCACCAGTCGTTGGAGTCTATCAGCCGCAATGTTCGTTTCATCAATTAACCGCGAAAGTACAGATTGATTTTTAATAATTTTTTCATCTTTAAGAGAAGTAACCGCACCAATAATTGTTGTAACCGGAGTTTTTAATTCGTGAGAAATTGAGTCGAACAGTGTTTTATAAAGTTTTTGCGATTCTGTTATTATTAAAGTGTGCTTAGCTGATTCTTTTAAAAAATCTCTTTCTAGCGCAATGCTTATTTGAGAAAGAAAAGTTTCCAGCAGGGAAATAGATTCGGTTGTGAGGGATGCCGTTTCAGGAAAGTCCAATCCGATTACCCCAAGATTTAGAGTTTTTGTTTTGAGCGGATAATAAATTGCGGGAGTAATTGGCATTGTGTTTGTAAACCTGCCGGCTCTTTCCGAGTTTGCAAAAACCCATTGGGCGATGTTCCATTCACCCTGATCAATCTTAAACGTGCTGAATGGGTGTGCTTCGGGCAGAAGCCTCTTTTCGTTTTCGAAAAGAAGAAAAACGGATTCGGCCCCAAAAACTTCTTTTAGTTGTTTTATGGAGCAATCAACAATATCGTCAGAGCTTTTTGATGAAGATAATTCTTTTGCCAAATTGTATAAAGCAGCGGTTCTCTTTTCGCGTTGATTAATAAGTACTTGTTGAGTTCTTATTCGCGTTATTAATAGACCCGAAACAGATGCAATAATAAAGTACATAACAAACATTAATACATCTTCAACTTTGCCTATTCGTAAAGTAAAGGAGGGTGGAATAAAGAAAAAATTCCAGATGAAAGCGCTCATAACGGCAGCAAGAAAAATTGGCCCCGGACCAAAATTCATCAATGGCAATAAAGAAATTATAAATAGAAAGAGAAGTGATATAGCCTGATATCCAATATGCAGGTGTAAATAGAATAAAATTACACTAGCTAAAGAAACAATAGCAGCAGCGCCAAAATATTTTCCAAACGACGAATTAAAGAATTTCTTTCCGATCTCTACAATCTTTGTAAATGCGTTGTTCCTGAGATATACATCGTCCACTTTTTTGCTTGTTATATTACCAGAATTCATTTTAAAGCCTTTAGTTTTCTACCAAACAAATAACTAAACAAAACTACCTAAGAATTCATAAACGCACTATAAAGATAAGTAGCGGTAATATAAAGTTGTTATAAAGACCAAGTTGCCGTATAAAGATTTTATAAAATTGAGCAGTATGGTATAAAGAAAGAATAAAGATTTACATCTTTTTATTGTTATTCAAAACTCTCTCTGCATTTTAGCCCCCACGATTTTAAACAGGAGTAAAAACATGTCTGGAGAATCTGGACAGCCATCAACGTCAATACGTGTTAAACATTTCCTTCTAGGCACGCCACGAAACATAAACGATCCGAAGATATTTCATAAACTAGCTTTAATTCCTTTTCTTGCATGGGTGGGTCTAGGTGCTGATGGTCTTTCTTCTTCAGCATATGGACCGGAAGAAGCGTTCCGTTCGCTAGGGCAACATACATATTTAGCTTTATTCATTGCGTTAGCCACTATACTAACCGTATTTATTATTTCGTATGCATACTCGCGGATTATTGAACACTTCCCACATGGCGGGGGAGGATACATTGTTGCAACACATATGATAGGTGAAAAAACCGGTGTGGTTTCCGGCGCCGCCTTAATAGTTGATTATGTATTAACAATTACTGTTTCTATTGCCGCATGTTCAGATGCACTGTTCAGTTATTTGCCGTTGGAGTATCATAACTTCAAAATATTTTTTGCTGCTCTTCTAATATTATTCATGATAATAATAAATATGCGTGGTGTAAAAGAATCCATTGTGGGATTAGCCCCTATCTTTTTGGTTTTCATTATTACCCACGCAGTATTGTTGGGCTACGGTTTTTTCAGTCATATTGGTGAAGTTGGTAATGTAGCGCAGCAAGTTCAATCTGGATTGCAAAAGGATTTATCTTCAATTGGTTTTATGGGAGTCTTGCTGGTTCTGTTAAGAGCATATTCCTTGGGCGGCGGTACTTATACCGGAATAGAGGCGGTTTCTAATGGTTTACAAATTATGAGGGATCCAAAAGTTCAAACCGGAAAGCGAACGATGATATATATGGCCACATCTCTAGCCATTACTGCCGGAGGATTGGCGGTTTTGTATTTGCTTGTTGGCATTCAGCCGGTTCATGGAAAAACTCTTAACTCTGTTCTTGCCGATAGTTTATTCGGTTCGTGGAGTCTAGGAAATGTATTTGCGGTAATTACAATTTTTTCAGAAGGCACTTTATTGCTGGTGGCCGCTCAAGCCGGTTTTATTGATGCGCCACGAATTATGGCAAACATGGCTGTTGATTCTTGGTTACCACACAGATTTGCTGCTTTCTCGGAACGACTTACTATGCAGAATGGTGTTATAATGGTTGGAACTTCGGCACTTGCGTTACTTATTTACACAAATGGTTCTATTTCTGCCCTTGTGATAATGTATTCTATAAATGTTTTTTTAACATTTTCAATTTCCGAATTTGGAATGTCCAGGTTCTTTATTAAACATAGAAAAAAAGAAAAGCTTTGGAAGAAACATCTAAGCGTTCATCTTACGGGATTAATTCTTTGTGCTACCATTTTAGCAGTAACAGTTTCTGAAAAATTCTTAGATGGCGGCTGGCTAACATTAGTAATAACGTCAAGCGTAATAGGACTGTGTTACTTAATAAGAAAGCACTACCTAAAAGTTAATGCTGACAAAAAGAAATTCGACGAACTCTTAACTAACATCCCTACCATTGGCGAACCAAACAACGAACCGGTTAATTCCAAAGAGATGACAGCAATAATGTTGGTTAATAGTTATAACGGATTTGGGGTTCACACTTTTTTAACGATCGTTCGTCAATTCCCGGATTTTTATAAGAACTTTATTTTTGTTTCTGTTGCCGTTATAGATCAAGGGTTGTTCAAAGGCGAAGAGGGTGTTGAGAACCATAAAAGATCAATTAAAGATGCGCTGGAAAAGTATGTTGATCTGGCAAGAAGACTTGGTTTGAAAGCAGATTACAGAATTGAAACGGGAACGGATGTTGTAAAATCCGGTTCGGATTTATGTATGAGTGTTAACAAAGAATTTCCACGTTCTATGGTATTTAGCGGAAAGCTTGCTTTCAGAATGGAAAAGTGGTACCATAAATTTTTACACAATGAAACAGCATTTGCGATTCAACGCATTTTACATTGGAAGGGTGTGCCTAATATGATATTGCCGATAAGAATGGATCTTTAAAGGCAGTGTAGAACGAAGAACGCAGAGTGAAGAATGGAAAAGATTTTCCATCTTCACTTTTTTATTTTTTTGCGGCCATTGCTTTAAATGCGATTGCATACATTTGAATCTGTTTCATCATTGCGCCAAGTCCATTTTTTCTTGTCGGCGAAAGATGATTATCGATACCAATATTTTTAACAAACTCGGGTGGATTAGCGAGAATCTCTTCCGGCGTCTGGTTTGAGTAAACACTAACTAGAAGCGAGATTAAACCCTTCACGATAGCTGCGTCGCTATCTGCTTCAAAAATGATTTTGCCATTTTCAAGCTTCGCGTTTATCCAAACCTGGCTTTGACAGCCGCTAAGTTTGAACTTCTCGGTTTTGAAGGAATCATCTAGAGCCGGCATTTTTCTGCCAAGCTCTATAATGCGTGTATATTTTTCTTCCCAGTCGGTAAACTGTTCAAACTCTTTTACAATAGCATCTTGCTTTTCTTTAATTGTCATCTGTTTTCCGGAAATTATAATACGTTATAAACAAAACCGATTTGTAAACCCTCTTTAATTTGAGTTGTAGCTGATTGCGCTTTTTCATAAACAAGTAAGTAGCCGAAATTTACAGAGATATATTTAGTTACTTTAGCCGCTATTATATTATCCCAGCGAACATCCCAAACATCCAGGCTTTTGAATTGAGAGAAAAGACGAATCTTACTTTTGAAAACAATATTCTCTTCTAGTTTGTAATCAACATCGGTTACGGATTCAATACCGGTCTCGAATTTAAATTTCTCTACTTCGTTTTTTGTGTCCGGATTATCAGAATACTGAGTAAACTTGTTTGTTATAACTTCTTGAAAACCAAGACCGAGACGAGTAATTATGTTGGGGTATTTGTCATAAGTAAAACCAATTGTTTGAGTTATATAACCGGGATCAAAGAAGTTTGCAATTTCTACTTCCGGTGTAACCTTGTAGTCAAAACCACTCGCGAGCTGTGTTCTTATAGAGTTGGAAATAAATGGACTTGCGGCCCAGCCCAGATCGTATGAAGCGACGTTTTCAATGTACAAGTCGTTATCAGTCGTTCTATAAGTAGCCCCGCCAATTTTCGATCTTCCGTAAGTGGCCTTTATTGAATTTTTGAATGACCATTCTTTACTTGGTTTATCATAATGAAAATCTCCCATTAGCGTCCAAGCTATAGAGTTTTCGCCACCTTTTACCCAATTGCTGAAAGCAATTTGATTAATTCCTACACTTGTTACAAAAGAAGGAACCCAGCTGCTTTTTACAGAGTCTGCAGTTTGCGCAAAAACAGAGATCGACGCTATTATTAGCACTAAAGCAGTTAGTTTTTTCACAATAACCTCGTGATTACTTGTTGGAATAAAATTGAATGCGCAAAATTAAGAATTTCATGGGCAATACTTAGAGAAGGAGTAAAATAAATTTCACAAAATTCCTCTGCTAATGTTATTTTGGAAGTTGAATTAGAGAAAGTCTTTATGGCAAATTTTGAATTAGT
>JBHEKZ010000608.1:0-6108 GCA_041859025.1 Melioribacteraceae bacterium
GCTACACCCGAAATCATTAAGCAATTAAGCATAAATACCGTTAATCCTATCCAGTCTGAATAATGATTAATAACTGGCTGATTGATTAGTGCCGGCCATAGAAACAGCATTATTATCGTAGAAAGTAAAATTGAATAGAACCCGAAAAAGAACCCGCCGAGCAGAGCGCTAAGCATTACCGAAGGGTAGAATGTAATAAACTGTACGGAGGTCCCAAGACTTTGAAGCGGCCAGAATCTTAATCCTAAAGAGATACCTATTGCTACTGTAGAAATCCCAAAATACTGCGCGTTAAATAACAATCTTTCTCTGAATTGCATGCCCCGAATCCAGGTTAAAAATAATGTATATAATAGTTCATTCTTAATAATTCGTCAACTAAAAATGAACTTAGAGAAAAATGATGCTACATGTTATTGCAATGTTGTAAGCGGGCTAAAAGCAATCTGAAACTGTGGCGTCTCAAGAAAAACGCAACAAAATCAGACGCAGTACTGCTGTAAATCACATATACGCGAACTGGCTATTGTTTAATCTATTAACAAAGAATAAGTTTGATGTAAATAAATAAGCTTAAAGAAAGGACAAAGAAGTAAACAAGAATATATAATACAGGATGCATCATGAAGGCTAAATCAATCGTTTTATTTTTATTCATCTATTTGCAAATCTCAGCTCAAAACATCGAAAACACACTTGGCACTAATGGCGATTTTATAATTAAAGACGCGGCAAACACTTACCTAACATTAAAACAATCGAGTGGTTTATTTGGTTTAGGCACAAATGTAACAACTCCAAGAGCGCAGTTGGAAGTTGGAGGACTAAACGGTTTTTTAGCTACAGGGACTTACAATAATGGAACAGCATTAAGCCTTGGTGCCGGAGACAGAATGCATTGGTATCCGCGTAAAGGTGCATTTAGAGCCGGAGCAGCAGAAACTTCTTATTGGGATGATGCAAATATTGGGATTTATTCCATTGCAATGGGATACCGACCCAGAGCTACTGCGCAACATTCTGTTGCAATAGGCGCATTTAGTAAAGCTATTGGGGACTATTCACTTGCTCTAGGAAACTACGCTTATGCTTCAGGCATTCGTGCAATTGCAATTGGAACACAAGTGTATGCGTCCGGTACTTATTCAATTGCTTTAGGTGCCGGAGCAGATACAAATTTCGATGACGGCTCATTTGTTTTTGGGGATAATACTTATTTCCAGACGGCTTATTCGGCCCAGGAAAATTCAATGACAATGCGTTTTAACGGCGGGTACAGATTATGGACTTCATTCCCGGATTCTGTAGCCGGAGTATATATGAGGCACGCACAAAGCGGCTGGAGTAATTACTGTAATAGAAATCTTAAAGAAAACTTTGAGCAAGTTGACGGCGAACAGATTCTTGAAAAAATTAAGACAATTCCTTTAACAAAATGGAATTATAAAGCTGACGAAGGAAAAGAAAAATATATCGGTCCAATGGCGCAGGATTTTTACGCCGCGTTTCAGCTTAACGGAACAGACAGCTTAGGGATCAACTCAATTTCCATAGATGGAATAAATATGGTTGGTGTACAAGCGCTGGAAAAAAGAACATCAGCAATGCAAAAAACAATTAGACTACTGGCGAAGCAAAATGAATTATTGTTGAGCGATAACAGAGAACTAAGAGAACAGCTCGTATCCTTGAGTAATGTTAAGGAAGAACTTGCGGAATTAAGAAAATTGAAAGCTGAGCTTGCCGGCAAAATGGAAATGTTAAATAACTTGGTAAACATCAAAGAGATAGAATTAAATGCAGCAGTTTCGAGAAACTAAGCGCATGATGGCTGAAATGAAAACTAAAGTTGTATTACTAATAATAGTATTGCACATCTCACTTTTTGCTCAGAGTTCAATAACGGCTGGAACAGGCTCTTTGATAACAATTGGAGCCGGAGCCGATATTTCTGCCGGCAGCAAGACCGGTTCTTTTGTCGGCAGCGGGACTTTTAACGGAGCTCTATTGAATGAACCATATTCGGCAACGGTAAAACCTACTAATGTTTTAAATACATCTGCAACTCTAAACGCTTTGGTAAATCCGCAAGGCTTTTCTACTTCATACTATTTTTCTTACGGTACCGATCCGGCCAATCTTGCAATAAATACTTCAACCAAGGATGCAGGAAGTGGAAGCTTTAATGTTAGCATCAGTGAGGATATAAGCGGTTTAACTGCCAACACAATTTATTATTATAAAGTAACGGCTACAAATGTTAACGGAACAACTGTTTCGGATACAAGAAATTTATTTACAAATAATTCAATTCCAAGAACTGATCTTGTGGTATGGCTAAGAGCCGATCAAGGTGTTACATCATCGAGCGGAAATGTAAGTGAATGGATCGATCTATCCAGCTGCAATAATAAAGCAGAGCAGAACAATTCATCAAATAAACCAACAGTTGTATCGGAAGCTATAAATCTGAATCCGGCGCTTAGCTTTAATGGAACAACAAGCAAATTAACGCTGCCAACATCCGCCAGTTTAGGAATACAAAGCAATCCGTATGAAATGTTTTTTGCAGCAAAATCAAGCTCAAGCAATGTTCAGTTTTTAATAGCCGGAGGAGCGAACGAGCAATTTGAATATCACTTAAACGGAGCGGCTGGAGCGAGGTTTATTCCTGTAACTTCAGTTTATATTGATCAGGGAACGGCAGGCAATTACACAAACGGAAACGCGCATGTTTTTTCTGCAAGAGCTTCAGAAAGCGGCGGCGTTGTAAGAGTTGATGGAGTTGATGCAGGAACATCAAGCGGCAATATACTTTCTTCAAACAGCGGCAATCTTTTAATTGGCGCCAGGAGCGATAATACTTACTATTTTGAAGGAAGCATAGCGGAAGTAATCATCTATAACACCAATCTCAGCAGCGCGGATAGGAATACTGTTGAGCAATATCTAGCAAACAGGTATGGTATAACAAGCGGCGCTTTACCGGTAGAGTTAACTTCTTTTACAGCAAATTATAATGATGGAAAAGTACTGCTCAATTGGCAAACCGCAACAGAAGTGAACAACTACGGCTTCGAAATACAATTGAAAAAGGATAATGGAGAATGGAGAAAAATCGGTTTTCAACAAGGACATGGTAATTTAAACTCACCAAAGAATTATTCATTTACAGATAATCTTGCTCTTGCTCATAATCTTAATCTTGATCGCATTTCATACCGCCTTAAACAAATAGACTTTGACGGCAAATACGAATACAGCGATGTTGTAGAAGTAAAAGTAGAAACACCAACTCAATTCATGCTGGCTCAGAATTATCCAAATCCGTTTAACCCTGAGACAATAATTAATTACCAATTGCCTCAAGCTGGCCATGTAACATTAAAAGTATACAATGTGTTGGGCAAAGAAGTAGCAACATTAGTTGATGAACAAAAAGAAGCGGGAACTTATTATTGCAAATTGAGAATTGAGAATGGAGAACTACCAAGCGGGATTTATTTTTATAGATTAAAAGCCGCTGCTTTTATAGCGACTAAGAAATTTTTACTAGTAAAGTAGAATTAAAGAGATACCAAATAAAGCAATGATCTCATGATAAAAAACAAGAAAGTTTTGGACAAAAGTTCAAACCAAACCTGACATCCCTGGCATTGCCCGCTATC
Source organism: Melioribacteraceae bacterium (assembly GCA_041859025.1). Classification (GTDB taxonomy): domain Bacteria; phylum Bacteroidota; class Ignavibacteria; order Ignavibacteriales; family Melioribacteraceae; genus Stygiobacter. Next base: position 3,669 of record JBHEKZ010000608.1, read on the forward strand.
CCCTTGGCATTAGAGGAAAGCTATTTCCAGTTTTAATAACCATTTGCTGAATTGAAAAGTGCATCCTTAAATTGATTACCGGAATTTTCTAAAAAGATTGTTGCAGCTTTTTAAAACTTATTGCGCATCTGAATAAAATATATAATCATTCTCTCCAATTACAATTTTGTAATATTCTGAGACTAAGTCTGACCTTTATATAAACTTCTGATAAACTTTAGCGATAATTAAAGTGATTTATTCTAAAAATAATACAAAAACACTTAGTTAAAGGATCCAAATAAATGAATAAGACTTTTCTACCTAAAACAATCATATTGATTCTTTTATATATGTTCACAAATACTTTATTAGCCCAGACTGTTACTGTTTCAGGTGCAGGTTTGTCATATGTGAATCATGTCTATTCTTTATTGGATACAGAAAATGGGCGTCCACGTTATAGATTTAGCGAATATCGTCTCTCATATCATGATAATGGGTTTGGACCTGAATGGTCAATATGGAATTCTCTTTCCAATGTTCTTTATTATTATAGTCTAGATTTAGAAAGCATGACCCCACCTACTACCGAATGGGTACCAAACTTTGCCGAATATGATCCAGCACCAAATATTAGTTATGATGCACTGCCGGTAGAGTTAACAAGCTTTACTGCAAATTATTCTAATAGCAAAGTTTTGCTTAATTGGAATACAGCAACCGAAGTGAACAACTACGGCTTCGAAATACAATTGAAAAAGGATAATGGAGAATGGAGAAAAATCGGTTTCCAACAAGGACACGGTAATTCAAACTCGCCGAAGAGTTACTCTTTTGTAGATAATCTTGCTCTTACTCATGATCTTAATCTTGATCGCATTTCATATCGCCTTAAGCAAATAGACTTTGACGGCAAATTTGAATACAGCGATGTTGTAGAAGTAAAAGTAGAAAAACCAACTCAATTCATACTGGCTCAGAATTATCCAAATCCATTTAACCCTGAGACAACAATTCATTATCAATTGCCTCAAGCTGGCCATGTAACATTAAAAGTATACAATGTGTTGGGCAAAGAAGTAGCTAAATTGGTAGATGAACAAAAAACAGCGGGAACGCATTATTGTAAATTGTCAACTGCAAATTATCAATTGTCTTCCGGCGTTTATTTTTACACGTTAAAGACCGATAACGGTTTTGCCGCTACAAAAAAACTGCTGTTTATTAAGTAAGGCCAGCCGGATATCCCGAAACTTTCAAGGAATGCGATTTTAAGCCAAAATCGCGTTCTCCGATTCCAATATTGCATTTTTCAATTTCGAAATCACGTTTTCCGATTTCAAATATGCACTCTTGAAATTGAAGAATGGGATTTCCAATTCCCCAAACCCGTTTTAGAATTTGAATAATGCTTTTTTCAATTTGATAAATGTAAAAATGGATTTGAGAAACGCAATTTCCAATTTGAAAAGGCCGTCTGCGAAATTGAAAAATGCATACTTTAAATGGAATACCGCGTCCCTCCAAAAGAATATCGCAACTTTTTAAAAAATTATGGCTGCATTTAACTAAAAGTTAGGTTACTTCCAATAGAAAATTGCTGCTTTCAAGAAAGAATAAAGGTTGAAAACAAAAAATGGCCTGGTTTCTTATAGTCTTTCTCGTGGTGGCGGTCATAAAAGTTAAAAGATCTAAACGTTGGGATATCTTACTGCAAAATTCGACATAATACTTTTGTATTTTTACACTACTAAACTATCTAAGGAATAAATATGAACAACTTTGTTTTCTATAACCCTACAGTAATTGTGTTTGGGAAAGAAAGATTAAATGAATTAGTAAACTATGTTCCGCAGAAATCCAAAGTATTAATTCTATTTGGAGGCGGAAGCGTTGAAAAAAACGGTACTCTTAATAAAGTAAAAGAAGCACTAAGCGGTTATGAAGTCTTTCAGTTTGGAGGCATAGAGCCGAACCCGAGATTTGAAACACTGATGAAAGCGGTTGATGTAATTAAAAAAGAGGGAATCGATTTTCTATTGGCGGTAGGGGGCGGTTCGGTTATGGATGGAACTAAGTTTGTTTCATTAGCCGCAAAGTATGAAGGCAACCCGCAAGAAATTCTTTACTACAGTTTTAAGCCTGTAGTACTTAAGGAAGCCGTTCCTTTTGGTACAGTAGTAACTTTGCCTGCAACCGGTTCTGAAATGAATGCTGCCGCTGTAATAAGTCATAAGGAATCCAAGTATGCTGTTATTAATCCATTAACATTTCCAAAATTTTCTTTTCTCGACCCGACATTAACTTATACGTTGCCGGCAACACAAGTTGCTAATGGCGTAATAGATACATTCGTCCATACTATGGAACAGTATATCACTTATCCGGTAGATGGAAGATTTCAGGACAGAACAGCAGAAGGTATTTTGCAGACATTAATTGAGATAGGAAGAAAATC
>JBHEKZ010000269.1:0-2923 GCA_041859025.1 Melioribacteraceae bacterium
TCGACAGCCTGGGACGGTATTCGGTTTGTTTAAAACAGCCGATTCAGTTTCCAATACAGTTACCGCGGGAGAAGTGCTGTTCTCTTTAATAGCATATACAATTATCTACGGAATTCTTTTGGTGATTATGCTAATATTATTCAAGAAGTTTGCGTCGCGCAACGTAAACGAAATTGATATCGATGAACATTCTTTAGAACATTCAACATTAAGTAAAGTATAGGAGGAAGTTATGGATCTCAATATTATTTGGTTTATCCTAATTGCAGTACTATTTATTGGATTCTTCTTCCTAGAAGGATTCGATTACGGCGTTGGAATTCTCTTGCCGTTTTTAGGTAAAGATGATAGATCTCGAAGAGTAATTATTAATTCGATAGGTACATTTTGGGATGGAAACGAAGTTTGGCTGTTAACGGCCGGCGGAGCTATTTTTGCGGCATTTCCAAACTGGTATGCTACTATGTTTAGCGGTTTCTATTTGGCTTTGGTTGTAATGCTGCTTGCTCTTATAGCACGTGGAGTTGCATTTGAGTATAGAAGCAAGCAAGATTCTGCAACCTGGCGAAACAGATGGGACTGGGTAATTTTCTTTGGAAGTTTTATCCCGGCTTCATTATGGGGAGTTGCAATATCAAATCTAATCCGCGGAGTTCCGATTGATAAAGATATGAACTATGTTGGTACATTTTTTACATTACTAAATCCATATTCTCTCTTGGGTGGTTTGGTAACACTTACTTTGTTTACTCTTCATGGTTCACTTTTCTTATCGCTAAAGTTAACAGACGATCTTTTGGAAGGTGCAAGAAGTGTTGCTAAAAAACTCTGGATACCTACAGCCGTGTTATTATTGGCTTATGTAGCATATGGATATGTTGAAACAGATATGTTCAGTAAGCTGGGAGTTAATCCGGGCGTTGTTCCTATAATTGCGGGTTTAGCATTATTATCTGTAGGTTATTTATTAAAGATAAAAAGAGAGGGCTGGGCATTTGTAATGACCGGAATTACAATAGCTTTTTCCACAATTACAGTATTTATGGGGTTGTTTCCAAGAGTAATGGTTTCCAGCTTAAATTCTGAATGGAGCTTAACAATCTATAATGCTTCATCAAGTCCTTATACATTGCAAGTAATGAGTATTGTTGCACTGATATTTGTGCCTATTGTGTTAGCTTATCAAGCATGGACATACTGGGTCTTTAGAAAAAGAATATCAACAAAATCAAAGCTAGAGTATTAGTAATAAAGCATAAAAGGGAAAGGAATCAACCCTTTCCCTTTTAATGGTGATGTGAAATTTCAGCTAAGTTATTGATGCCAAGATTGTAATTAATAGTAGTGAAATGTGACGATAGAAAATGAATTATAACAAAGAACTTTTTAGACTAATTAAAGCTGTTAAACTTAATTTTTATTTATTAGTTCTAACCGGAATTTTAATTGCAACCGCTACACTTGCACTTGCTTTCCTTCTCAGCAACATAATCAACGAAGTATTTTTAACTAACAAAACATTGCCGGAAGTAAAGTCATTGCTCCTGGGTTTTCTTTTAGTTGCAACACTTAAATTACTTCTAAATTATCTTGAAGGTTGTCTTTCTTCATCTGTAATTGCATACGTTAAAACATCGGTCAGAGAAAAAATAATTAAGCAAGTCTTCGATACTGGACCTGTGCTGTTAAAGTCAGAGCAAACCGGTGAACTGGCCAATACTCTTATAAAAGGTGTAGATAAACTTGAAGAGTATTTTACAAAATTTCTTCCGCAGTTTTTCGGCGCGTTACTAATTCCTATACTGATTCTAATTTTTGTATTTCCAATCGATTTACTTACTGCTATTATTTTCGTTGTTACCGCTCCAATAATTCCATTGTTTATGTATTTAATAGGCAATGCGGCGCAAAAATTAAATAACAAACAGTGGCAATCGCTTAGCAGAATGAGCGCTTACTTTTTTGACGTATTACTTGGCTTGCAAACACTCAAACTTTTTAACAAGACTAACGAAACTGTTTCGAAAATATTTGATGTGACAAACTCGTTCAGAATAAAAACCATGAATGTTTTGCGTGTTGCATTTCTATCGGCACTGGTTCTGGAAGTTGCCGCTACTATTAGCGTGGCAGTTGTGGCCGTATCAATCGGGTTAAGATTGCTAAACGGAAATTTCGATTTTCAAGAAGCATTGTTTATCCTCATAATTGCACCGGAATTTTATTTGCCGATGAGAAAACTTGGTGCCGGATATCATGCCGGAATGGAGGGGGCTGCAGCTTTTGAACGAATTAAAGACCTTTTACCTCAAGAAGGTACACCAATTCACACGCTCAAAAGTGAACCGGCTAGTGGAATGGAATTCACTGCGGACTATTCTATAGAAGTTAAAAACATTTCATTTACTTATCCGGGAAGAGAAAAACCAGCGGTAGATGACGTTTCCTTCTCGATCGAGAAGAATAAAACAACTGCTATAGTTGGTTTATCAGGTTCCGGCAAATCGACAATCATGAATTTGCTGCTGCGTTTTTTCGAACCGACTAAAGGAACAATCTCGATTGATAACAGAAACATTTTAGAAGTAAACGCAGAAGCCTGGCGTAAGAACATTTCTTGGATTCCACAAAATCCACATGTGTTCAACAATTCTATATTAGAGAACATTAAAATTGCGAATGAATCTGCAACAGATGAAGAGGTAATAGGAGCTACAAGAAAAGCCAGACTGCATGATAGAATAATGAAACTTCCGCAACAATACTTTTCACGATTAGGAGAAAATGGGGCAAAATTTACCCCATTAGTCTGGTCAAGACTTTGTTTCCTGGAAAAATATTGCGTTTCGTCCATGTTTGCGGTAGAAGCTGTCTCACTGGACCGAAGGACTGGCCCCAATGCGCACGGATTTGCTTTTTATCC
>JBHEKZ010000469.1:0-3924 GCA_041859025.1 Melioribacteraceae bacterium
AGATGAATATACTGATTTTTTAGCCGTAAGTTTTTCTTCAACAGATTATGTCGGTCACTCGTATGGAACTAATGCTTACGAAACTCAAGATATCTATATCAGGCTTGATGAAACGATAGCTGATTTCTTAAATACATTGGATAAGAAGTTGGGAAAGGGAAATTATCTGCTGTTTTTAACTGCTGATCACGCCGGACTTGAAACGCCATCTTTCTTAAGAGATAATAAAGTTCCGGTAGGTGCACTGGTCAATAAAGAATTTACAACTGCTGTTTCCGATTTCGTTTCCAAAACATTTGGAAGTGATAAACTGATTGAAAATTTTTCCAACAAACAAATTTACTTTAACAGGGAAGAGATTAAAAAGAGGGATATTGATTTTCATTTACTTCAGGAAAGGACAGCAGATTTTATAAGGGATTCTTATCCGGTTGTGGCTTCAATTTTTACCCGCGATCAACTGGAAGGGAAAACGGCAACACGTGAACCAATCAATCCGATTTTGAATAGCTATCCATTGTCAATTTCGGGAGATGTTTTGTATACACTGCATTCCGGTTATCTGCCAAACTTTAGAGAACAAGGCACTACACATGGAACCGAATTCGCTTATGATACTCATGTTCCGCTTCTGTTTTTCGGTTGGAATGTTCCAATACAAACTGTTAATTCTCCGGTTTATATAGTCGATATCGCTCCAACAATAGCCGATTTGATAAAAATTAATGAGCCAAGTGCTTCTATGGGAATTCCTTTAATTCAAAAATAAAACTGAACTGTTGTATTGGTTTACCAATCTAAAACAGCGGAGAACTATTATGAAACATGAAAAAAGTATTGAACTCTTAAACAAAGCTGTTGCCGATGAGCTTACAGCTGTGCATCAGTACATGTACTTTCATTTCCATTGCGACGATCAAGGACTCGATTTGATTTCTTCCTTATTCAAGCGTACCGCAATCGAAGAAATGATGCATATTGAAAGACTTGCAGATAGAATTCTTTTTCTTAAAGGGGAAGTAGAAATGACAGCTTCTGCTTCTGTTAAGAAAATTCATGATGTTAAAGAAATGGTAAAGATTGCGGCAGAGATGGAATCTCACAGTGCTGCAGATTATAACAAATGGGCCAACGAGTGTTCACAAAACGCAGATTCGGTAACTAAGAAATTATTTGAAGCTTTGGTTGAAGACGAAGAGCGTCACTTTGCTCAGTATGATAATGAAATAGACAACATCGAAAAGTATGGCGAGCAGTATCTTGCGCTTCAATCAATGGAAAGAAGTAAGACTATTTCTGCTTTGGCTCAGAAGCCGGCAAATTAATAGGCATTTTTTTAAGTCAAGAAATTCTATCAATAAATAGGTCGCGATTTTTCAGAATTAACAATAATTGATATATTTGCACCGCGTTTATTGAACTGGAGAGTTGCAGGAGTGGTTGATCTGGCTTCCCTGGAAAGGAAGTGTACCCGCAAGGGTACCGAGGGTTCGAATCCCTCACTCTCATCAAGTAAAATTAAAACCTCGATTATAGCGAATAAAAGCTGCTTTTGAGGTTTTATGTTTCATAGGGGGTCGCCTTAGTTGATCAAATTGGGTGTATTTTATGTGGACTTGGCAAAAAATTGGCACAAAAATGTTCTCAGAAAATTCAATTTCACGAGGGTGGGGAATAACAACCACCCTTAAGAAATCTTCAATTTTTCGACTACTACTTCGTAAAAATCATTCTTCAAATTATTAAATCTAACTACTAGGAAATATAAAAATGATAAAAACTCAGCTTCCTTAAAAACTCTGTAGAATTGGATATAATGATTTGCAAAATTCATGAAAGTGTTAATCCTATTGAACTCTTTCTCGCTCCTTTTAGAATTTACTACTTCCAACCTAAAGTTGTACTCACCATCACTTTCTCTTCTCCTAACTATCCGGATGATAAAGCTTTTCCCATACAAATCATCTGATTTCTCTTCTTTAGAATTAGGTTTTATTTCAATAAGTCCACTTGAGTTCACATCGAGCATTAGAAGTTGTGATATGTTAGCTATCTCAGAAAAGTCATTCGACAGTTTCCTATTTAAAATGGAAAACAAATGATGGATTGTTTTCCTATCAACTTCTACTTCGTTACTGATTTGTGATATGCTTGACCCATCACAATATAACTTGAGTATGGCAATTATTTTACTAGCTTCTACTCGTATTGAATTTAAGATACTGTCTTTACGTTTGTGCCATTCTTTTTTGCATTTGTAACATTTAATTCTGTTCCGGCTAAGATGACCAAGTTTATCAAAACCACAATGTGGACATTCCTTGTATTTTTTGAGGATGCCTTTCTCGTATAGATAATTTTCAGCTGCTTGTTCATCTTGTAAATATTTTGAAAGTTCAATTAAGTTCATGTAGCATCCTTTAAACAACAAAAGCCATTATGATTGTAATGGCTTCGAATTAATATTATTTATTACTGACTCACTGACTTTGAGATATGGGCTTCCTTATCCAGTCCTACGTCATCCCACATTTCGGGTGTTTCAGCTGCTAATCTTTTGACTAGATTTTTATATGCTTTCAGTCTTAACAAAATCTTCTGATAAATACTTATTCTAATTGACTTTTCATAACGAATTCTATCTTTTGCATAATTAACTAGAGTGGGGCCATTAAGGTTTAGATTATTATGTGGGATAGATTTGTTGATCTGGTTTACTAACTTAGTCTTATACCGAACCGTACCAAATGAAAAATCTATAACTTCATTCAGATTAATTTCTTTTTTTATTTCGTCAATTAGCTGAAGATAATCAGACTCATAACCGTCATAAGCCATGATTGGTTCGACTACTAATTTTAATTGAATCCCATTTGAAAATTGAATCTTCTTGGCAGCTTCTATTCTATCTTTAAGAGAAGGTGTCCCTATCTCATAATTATCAATTGCATATTGTGGGCTAAGGTTAATTGCAATCTTCATTCTTGTTTTTGATTTGCAGTTCATAAGGTTATCAACATTCGCTGATTTGGTTCGCATACTTATTTGAATGTCTGGGTGCCTATCAAGTATTTTGATAAGATCCGATGAGAAATCAGTTAAAGAATCAATCGCTAAGAAATCCGTATACTCTGAAACGTTCAACCAAGGAAGGTACTTCTTGTTAGCTGCATAATACGTTGGTAATGACTTAATAAGTTTATCTTTCTTTTTGTCAGTAATTTCAACCAGGCCAGAGAATATTTTTGTGAAGTTAGATTCTAAGAATGTCATAGCTTTTTTATCAGTGTCAATATTCTTGAGTATATATCGCTTTCTTAGCCAATCAGCTTTAGCTTTTAGATTCTTTGGAATCTTCAACAGTATTTCCTTTGATATTTTACTAAACATTGTCCAAATTGTGAGAATTGAACAATGAACGAATTTCTCAAGCACTATTTGTTTTTCAAGGTCATCAATATTCACATAGGCTTCTTGCCATTGCCTCTGATGCATTGATCCAACTAAATAACAAAACTGACAGTTATATGAACAATGCCAATTCAGGGTTAATATTGTACCAAGATCTTCAACAATTTTACCCGGAGATGCAAATGTTGTTATGAATGGAGTAGTTTTTCGTGTAGTTAAAACTAAGGTTTCTTTCAAATAGTTGTAGCGTTGTTCATCGTTAAGTCCGATAGGAAATGCTGGTCTATCGTCTTGCAAATAAATAATATTGTTTAGAGAGACAAATTCTTTTGCTCGGTTAACTATATCTTCTGTTTTAGGATAACCAGCCGCACTCTTTGCTATTATAATTCTTTTCAAGTTTTTCATTATTCCATCTGCTCATTAGTTTGTGTTATAAAAGCCGCCACAATGTGACGGCTTTGTTTTTATAAGTACTGATTTAGCACTTAGATTTTATTGTTAATGATAACT
>JBHEKZ010000562.1:0-20222 GCA_041859025.1 Melioribacteraceae bacterium
CTTTTGCACTGCCGTAGCATTTAACACTTTTTAATCCGGTCTGCTCATACACAGCCATGTTTTCTACGGAGGAATAATTGCCCCACATTTCTGAAGTAGTTGTGAACTCAACACCCTTTGAAGCACCTATAGAAACAAGAATTAAAACTACTACGGCGATTGGCGCAAGATATTTTAGTTTATTCGACTTGTTGATTGTAATTGTATCTTTATGAGGGCAGGCATAAACACAATCGGTACACAGCATGCAATCTGTATGATTAACTTTTATGTATTCGGATATTTTAATTCCTTGCGGGCATTTTAGATCGCAGATACCGCATTTAGTACATGTTTCTTCGCTGCGAACAATCTTAGCTGTTGGGAAAATAAAGCTGTGCAAGAATCCAACTTCTGTAACTAATCCAACCAATACTAATGCCGCAACCAGCCAGAGTAGACTTATTCCGGCACCCAGTGCATTAGCAATTATGTAAAGAATTATTAACGCTGCTGCCGGTATAACGTTTAGAAAAATATTGCTTAGCGCACCAAGCGGACAAAGATACTTGCACCAGAATAATCTGAAGAACACAGATCCAAGTATGGTAATTACAAAAGCCGGAATAGCAAAGTACAACACCATATCCGGATTGTCGAATAAGTTGACTGAAGCGAAGTAAGGATCAAACTCTTTGCAGAAAAGCTCACTGCTTGTCATTGTTATATACAATGTGTAAAAGAGAATTCCATATTTCAGAATACGCAATGGTCTATCTATACCATTTGGAATATTTCTTCTTAATTTGAATTTGTCGCCAAGCTTTCCGAGCCACTCGGTTATAGTTCCTATTGGACAAATGTAACTGCAGAATAATTTACCAAGGACAATAACTCCAACCAACAAACCAATACCAAGCATAACTTGAGTTTCACTCATGTTGCAAGACATAGTTCCTTTATAGAGCTTACTTCCCAAAGATGATAATCCGCCAAACGGACAGTATGCCTCGAAATCAGAAACATATGCTTTATCAAAAACCGGGCGTAAAGCAACATAGCCTATCAATCCCAGAATAATTAATTGAAATGTAATTCTAATGCTATTTGTAAATTTTGATATTCCTTTCATTTTTTTGAGCTCCGTTAAAGAACTAAGTGGATTCTTTAATTATAATTGTTCAGATAATTTATCTAACGAGTTTTCTTCAATTGGACCATCCACAACTATAACATACTTATCAAGAGTAAAGTATTTTTTAGCAATGCGCATAACATCATCTTTTGTTACTTTTTGGATGCGTTCTGCTTTTTTATCGAAATAATTAAATGGCTTTTTATCTTGTAAGAGTTCGAACACTCTGCTAGCAACGTCATCCGGTGTTTCAACAAAAAACGGAAGCAGACCAAGCTGCCTGTCTTTTGCAGTTTTTAATTCTTCATCTGTAATTCCAAACTCGAAGAATTTTTTAATTTCACCAAAAATTCCGGTAATTACTTTCTCAACATTCTTAGGTGCGGTTTTAGTATTGAATTTCCAATAGCCGATCCCCTCGTTAATTGACCAGGGCTCGCTTTTGATTCCATACACAAGTCCTTGCTTATCTCTCAATTCAACACCCATGCGGGAAGTAAGAGCACTGCCGGCCAATATGTAATTCATTACAGTCATTATTTCTTCTTCATCCGGATCTACATCGTTATTTGGCGCAAAGCCAATATTGATTGTACATTCCGTATAATCCTTTTCCGGAAATACTTTGATGATTTTTTTGTTTAACTCCTTTACTTCGGGCGCTTTAACCATTTTAAATGATTCCGCATCACTCTTCCAATTGCCGTAATATTTATCAGCTAGTTCCTTCATCTTCTGTGTACTCATATCTCCAACCATCAACAGTGTTACATTCTTCGGCTGGAAATATTTTTTGTGCAGTTCAGCAAGATCAGCTTTCGTTATACTCTTTAATGATTGTTCTGTGCTGAAATATTTGGTAATTGGATGCCCTTCAAATATAGTATTGTACATATGGTAAAAAGCTTTCATCGAGGTCGACTTCATTCTAGTCTTAGCCTGAATGATGTGTCGAGCGCGAAGCTTCTCCATTTCTTTATCAAGAAGCGCCGGTTCTGTAACAAGAGAAAATCCCGTCTGCATCATTTCGTCTACATTATCTATAAGAGAATTGCCCTGAAAGTAGAATGATTTATAGCTGCCGCCTACACTGAATGTGAAAGGAACAAAAGCCATTCTTTCAGATAGTTGTTCATAGGGAATGTTCTTTGGACCGCGATTCATAAGATCCATTAATAATCCTGCAATACCCGGTTTTTCTCCTTCCAGATTTTCCGGAATGAACCCGGTTTCGATTGCACCCACAATAGATAAAGTTGGTGTTAGATGATTTTCTATTGCGTGAAGAGTAATTCCGTTTCTCAGCTTCATTGTTTTAATCATCGGGGCAATTTGTTTCGGCTTAACAAAATCATCTTCAGATACTTTCACTTTCTCCAGCAGCCCACCTTGAAATTCCGGGGATTGATAGTAGAAAACATCTTGCATCAGATTTATGTTGTTGTTTTCCATCTGATCTTCTTCTTGAGCTGCGGCTTTAACTCTCTTGCCACCCTCTTTTGGATAAGCATACGCAACTGTCACAATCTCTTCATCGAAATATTTTTTCATCACGTTGATGATATCTTCTTTTTTAACATTCATTACTCTTTTCTGAAACTCGTCTAGAAAATCCCATCCATAATAAGCTTCATACTGACTCATGCGTGTACCGATGTCAGAATTTTTAGTATAACTTGTTTCTTGAGTAAACTTGAAACGGTTCTTTACTTTCTGCAGTTCATGATCTGTAACCGCCTCTTTCTTCATAAGGTTGATTTCTTGCCATAACAATTTTTCGACTTTATCAATACTGCTGTCCGGTTTAACAGTTGCGGAAATTTGAAACATTGTTGGGTCTTTGCTGATGCCAAAACCACCTGCTACTGAAACAGCAATAGCTTTCTCTTCTACAAGTTTTTTATGAAGCCTAGCGTCTCGGCTTCGCTCACATAAAATCATTCCAGCTAGTTTCAAAGCCGCTGCGTTAGAATCTTTGTAATTTGGGACTACAAATGCTAGCCGTATTGAACGCTGTGCAATATCGTTGTGGTAAACAGTGAATGACTTTCTAACTTTTTGCGGTTCCTGCACCGCCCAGACTTCTTCAATCTTTGGTCCGGCGGGAATTTTACCGTAATATTTTTGAACCAGAGAAATAACTTTATCAGTTTCAAAATCTCCGACCAAAACTAAAAAGGCATTATTTGGCGTGTAATATGTTTTGTAGTATTTGAAAGCGTCATCTCTTGCAACATGGCGGAGATCACTTGGCCAGCCGATTATCGGATCGCGGTTTGGATGAGTATTGAAAAGCATCGAGTTCATAACTTCCCTCATTATACCGGCTGAATTACTTTCGCTTCTCATTCTACGTTCTTGAATGATTACTTCTATTTCCGATTTGAACTCATTGGGATTGAAAACGCAATTCATCATTCTATCTGATTCAATATCCAACGCAACTTCTAATTTATTACTCGGTATATATTCAAAATAACTTGTCATATCGTTTGAAGTGAACGCATTAAAAATTCCGGAATTCTTAGAAATGGTTTTCGATGCTTCACCTTTTCCATACTTTTCAGTTCCCTTGAACATCATGTGTTCAACCACATGGGAAATTCCGGTGATTCCTAATTTTTCATTTCTTGAACCTACATTATAAGTTAACTGATGATAAACTAATGGAGCTATGTGCCGCTCCATTGTAAGCACAGTTAAACCGTTTTCCAGTTTGTGTCTATATACCTTTCCCTCTTCGTATTTAACAGATTGCGCGTTGAGATCAGAGAGAATAGTAAACAGTAAAGCCAATACAAACACACTACATAATTTGAAATTTCTCATCAGTTTTCCTCTAATTTCTTTTCAGACTCTTCAATAGATTTTTTTTCCGGAATAATCTTTCTTTGCTTTTCCATTGAATCTTTAACAAGCTTTGTTTTTTCTTCAATTGACAATGCTCTGTATGCCGGCTTTGAATTTTGATTGGCAAGAAGCCAAGCGGTTAAATATCCCAGCTTGGAAACTGATTCCGCTTTTTCAAAATCACATTTATCAACATCATCATTAGGTGTGTGGTAATCATCATGATCTCCGGCGAAGAAGAATACAGATGGAATGTTCTTGCGAATGAATCCGGCTTGATCGCTTGCAAACGTGTAAAGTCCTACATTGTAAAGCAATTCAAACCCAATTTCTTTATTGGCTTCCTCAACGATCTGCTTCATATCGCTCGAATAATAGGGTCCGCCAATCCAGATAATTCTCTTGTCGTTTCTGCTGATCATATCAAGGTTAACCATTCCCACAGTTTTTTCTAGCGGAAATAGGGGGTTCTGATAAACATAATGTTTAGAGCCAAGCATGCCATTTTCTTCCGCAGCAAAGGCGATAAATATTATGCTGCGTTTAGATTTAACATTTGAGAATGCCTCGGCAAGTTCAACCATTCCGGAAGTGCCGGAAGCGTTATCGTCTGCACCGTTATGTATTTTGCCGGCATCCGACTTATTCATCGCGCCGTAATGGCCTAAGCCGACATGGTCGTAATGCGCACCGACAACTACATATTCATTTTTTAAAACCGGATCGGTACCTTCTAAAAACCCTATCACGTTCTGGGTTTCTACAAGTTTACAATCGAAGCGAATACTAAGTGCTATCTCTGTCTCACCGAATTCAAACGATGCAGACTTTAAATCTTTATCAATGTTTTTAAGCAGTTCGCTACTCTTCTTACCAGAACCATTAAAAATATCTACCATTACGTCTTTACTGATATAGATGAGTGGGATTGTTTCGGCAAGACTCAATTCATTTATCGCATAATCAGTTCTTGTGAATGCTTTTAAAAGAGATTCCATTTTAATAGCAAACTGTGCTTGGTTCTTTAATGGTGATTGAACATTTAGCACAGCCAGTGCACCCTTCTCTTGTAAGGTAGCCACTTTTTGTTTTATGCTTTTAATGAATTTACTCTTCGACTTGAAAAAGTAGCTGGATGTGTCAGATTCTTGGGGGAAACCTTCAACCAGAAGAACTATCTTATTCTTAACTTCGATTGGTTTTCCATTTATATCCAGATAATCATTATATCCATTTCCATCTTTTTCTATACCATAGCCAAGAAAAACAACCGGCGCTTTAATGCTGATGTTCTTGTTTAATCTGTAATCAACTATAAAGTCTTTCTTAAACTGATAAGAATTGGTCTTTAGAGAATTGTTTTTAATTAGTTCGAGCTTAGTTTCAGTCTGGTTAAGCTTTGTCTCATTAAGATTGAATCTCTGCAAATACTTCTCCGCTGAAAACACTTGCGGCGCTTCTTTCTTTGGTTTAGAGAAAGGAGGATTTGCAATGTCATTATATGGTTTTAATCCATATTCGTAAAATTTACCCGCAATAAACTTTGCAGCCTCTAAAGTTTGCGGTGTTCCTATACCGCGTCCTTTCATTTCTTCAGAAGCTAAATAGGTAACGTTCTTTTCTATATCATCTTTGTTTATATACTTAAAACCGTCCTTGTAATTTCCGCTTAGTTGTGCAAACGAATTAAAAGTTGCAAAGACCAAAAAGAAAAGAAACAGAATACTTTTATTAAACACTTTCATTTATAAAATCCTTATTGTAATTACCTTTTAAACAATTATTGACGAGAAGCGAATCATTTAGATTCGCTTGGATCATCATCAAAATCTCTGATTATCAGCAACGCAATAAATCCATATATACCGGTTATCAATACCAGCACATAATAAGGCGCTACCTTAAGAAGCGACAAATTTTTCTTTCTGAGATATAAAAATGAAGCCGCCAGCATAATAATTGTTAAAACTAAAGAGCGTATTCCGGAAAAGTTAAAATAGAAATTAACGAATGGTGTTGTAGTCATTTCAGTTTCTATAGTAAATGGGGATAAGTAGGCCGCAACAGTACCGGCTAACTTTTCTTCTTTAGTAGGCTTCGTTTCACTGTATCTATCAATCACATTATACTTTCTGTCTGTAATAACAGCCTTAAAACCACTTTCGTTACTAGCAATTATTGTTCTGTAAAACAAATCACCTCTTAAAAGCAAAGTATGATCTTGATGATTGTAGTTTTCTACAGGAAGTTTTATTAATTCATAGTTCTTATACGAAATTAGATATGCTTCATTCTTTTTAGTTGCTATCATTCCGTAAAACTCACGCAGCTCTGTTTCGTTGATTGCCATGTAGGCAATTTCTAAATCTGCGGGTATGTTTGTTTTCTTACAGAATGGCTTCCCTTTAACCATTTTGATATGAAACACTGAATTGGCATTATCAATTACAAAGTAACCTTCATCAAAAAGTTTTTTTGTTGAAGGATTGCCATAAATAAATTTTGATGGAAAACTAAAACCTTGCTTCTTTAGTGCATTTGTAAACATCTCACTTTTTTCTTCATTTATTTCATTTGTTTGTGATGTTACAAATTCCATGCGGTCAGTTATTCTAAAATAATCTGGCGGAAGCTCCAGTCTTACTCTTCCTGATTTTGATTCAATCAAAGGATACAACTGCAAAGGGCGGGCGTTAATTCCGACCGGATTGATACGAAACTGAATATTATTTTTATTTATTTCTTTTGGAATGATTGCAATTCCGTTGAGTGTATCCGGCATTTTTCCAGTAGCCATTAACTGTCTAAAATTTAGAAACGGTACAAGCTGTTCAAAATCATCTCGCGAATAAATTTTCCCTTTAGGATCGGTGTAAACAACTCCACGAACGTCAGATTTTAGAAGTACAAAAGATTTACTAACCGGACTGTAGTAAACATTAGTCTTGTTAGCTTCGTATTTGTTTGCTTTCCAATAGAAATCTGGGATGTAAATTGCTGCAACTAATACTATTACAAGCATCATTGCAATTCGGATGAGGTTTATTTGTTTTAACATATTCCCCTCTTGAAATTATAAGCTGAAAGAAAAATTAGAGTGCTGTTAAGAACTGCCAGCAAAATGAAATACCAAATAGAGTATGAATACTTGCTGAATCCTTCACCGGCATAAAACAAACTAACTATGCCAAGTGCAATAAAAATTGAGATAATTCTCTTTCTCCAATTTGGTTCTACAAAAATCACTATCACCCAGAAATAGGTTACTATACTTCCAATGTACCAAGGTAAAGTTGTTAACAACATGCTTTCGAAAAATTCTTTTGGTAAAAATTTAGTACTTACAAGCGAAAGCAAAACCGCATCCATAATCGAAATCGAAAGTAGAATTATAACCCCAACACTAGCCATCTGAAGCATTAGCTTGTTCTCTTTAACCGGCAAGTGAAAGGTTAGTTTTAGTCTTGATTGATTTATTTCAGGGAAAAATTGAAGAACTCCTAGCAACAGTCCTGTTGCCAGAATTATCATCTCTATATCGGAGTAAAAAACAATTTCGTATGCTTGAAACTGACCAACAACAGAATTAGCTGCAATTTCCTTAAAAGTGTTAGATAGATCAAAGTAAATATTTAATACTATCAGCGCGTTAATTACTGCTAGACCAATGGCAACCCACCTAATTTTAAGCCACTCTTTATACAATAATGATTTAAACATGGTTTTATCCTTAATATTTTCCTGTTATACCAATAAATGCATCTTCAAGCGACATAGGCTCTTGATGAAGATTGGTGAAGTTAATGCCCTTGCCGTTTAGGTAATTTTCAACATTGTTTTGTTGTTCAAAAGTGAAGATGACAGCTTTGTTCTTTAAAACTTCATAACTTTTAACAACATCATCTTTTTCCAATTTCAAATCACTTACAGAGGTTTCGAATTTGAACTGCTTAAATGTGCTCATGAATTCTTTGATGGGCATTGTCATGAGAACCGATTTGTAATCTAGAATAACGCAATCATCCAAAAAATTTTCTAAGTCTTGAATGATGTGTGAGGTGATAAAGATAGTTTTCTTTTCAGCTTTAGCATACTCTGTTAAATAATCAATAAACAGTCTTCTGTAACCGGCATCGAGCCCCATTGAATAATCATCTAAGATTAACAGATCGGGATCTTGTGCAAGAATTAAACCAAGCGCTACTTGGGATCTTTGCCCGCACGACATTTTAGAAAGCTTTTGATCTTGAGTAACAGCCAGTTTTGACATCAACTCGTAGTATGGTTCTTTCTTCCATTTAGGATAAAACGCTGAATAGAATTTTTCTATTTGAATAATGTTCATATTACTGTACTGAATATGTCCTTCGATTAGAAATCCTACACGAGCTTTTGTAGCTGGTGACAGATTATAGGAGTCTTCTCCGAACATTAAACATCTGCCGGATTTTGGTCTTAGAAATCCATTAAGAATATTAATTGTTGTTGTTTTTCCGGTTCCATTTTTCCCTAGCAGACCAAAGATTGAACCTTCTTTTATATTAAAACTTAGATTCTCGTACACTAACTTTTTACCGTAATAATGAGTTAGGTCTTTAATTTCGACTACATTTCCCAATTTTGTCTCCTAAAAAGTAATTGTCGCCTATAGCCTATCATTTTACTATGATCAGACTTCAGAAGTATGACAACAAATGAATTAAAAAAGAGGGAGGTAACTCCCTCTTTAACTATTTTATTAAAAGCATCTTCTTGGTTAGAATTGAATTGCCTGTCGAGATTGAGTAAATGTAAATTCCACTTGATAGATTACTGCCATCAAATTTTACAGAATATCTGCCCGGCATTTGGTTTTCGTTTACAAGTGATTTCACTAACCGGCCAAGAACATCGTAAACATTTAATCTAACTATACCGGTATTGTTAAGTGAATAATTAATTGTTGTCTCGGGATTAAATGGATTAGGATAATTCTGGCTCAGTTCAAATGAAGTTGGAATACCATCAATTTTTTCTACACTAACAAGTAAAGAGTTTGTGTAAACAGCAGAAGAAGCACCACAAACAAATACCGAACCATTATTTGTTACTGCGATATCATTGTAAGTTGTACTTGCTGTATCAAATACTGCATACTCTACTTTGTTACTCCAATTAGCTCCTTTATCCACACTTTGCCAAACACCAATGCTCTTAGGAGAAGAAGATTTTGCGCCTATTGCCCATGCGTTATTATTTAAGAAAGCAACGCCATTTAAAGTTTGAGTTGTAGTTAACGGAACGTAGGTCCAAGTTTGTCCACCATCATTAGATTTAAGTGTAACTTTATCACCAACTGCAATTGCTTCCGAACCGGATAAAAATGTTACACTGTTAAGAGTAGCTGTCGCCTGAGCAGTTGGAACTCCGGTTGTTGTTGCTAAGGCCCATGTTGTTCCGCCATCTTTAGTGTAAAGAATTTTCAACTTAGCACCAACTGCTGCTCCAACTTGAGTATTACCAAACGCGATTGAATTCAATGAAGCTGCTGCTGCACCTTTAGATGCAACAGTCCACGTTGTACCCGCATCAACTGTCTTGTAAATAATGTCTATAGAGCTTGATAGCTGGCCGGCAACAAATCCGGTAGTTGAAGTTGTGAATACTACGGCATTGTTTGTTACAGTTGCAGCAGAAGTATCTTTTTTAATTGACACCCAGGTAGCTCCGCCGTCACTTGTTTTAGCAATTCCGCCATAACTGGTAGCAGAAAAACCAAAATCTTTTGTTATGAAAAACAACCCGTTAATGCTGAGACAAACATTATTTGCTATGTGCGATAAAGCTTTCCAATTTTTACCGCCGTCAGTTGTTTTCATTATTAATCCCTTCTGCCCGCCTGCATAAACTACATCATCCGAGAAAGCGAAGAGTTTTGTAAGTGTAGAACTTGGAACAGGTGTTACTGCTTCCCATGTCGATCCAAAATCTGCTGATTTGTAAATCGCGCTTGAGTTTGTAACTGCAATTACATTATCGCCAAATGAGAATAATCTACTTATTTGATATCCGAACGGTGTAGCTAGAGGCGTCCAGTTTATGCCGCCATCTATAGTTTTCATAAAGTTAGGAGTTTTGGTAGCACCGCCGGCTGCTAAACCGGTTGTTGCATTTTTGAAAACAAGCTCATATGCGTATTCATATGTTTTGTTTTCATCTTTTTGTGCTAAGTAAGACCAAGTAGCTCCGCCGTCGGTTGTCTTTATAAAAATTGTAGGTTGTAAACCGGCAGCGGATGAACCCCAGCCACCACCAATAGCTGTATTTGCATCTAATTGGTATAGTGATCTAATATCTGTTCTGGTATATACACCAGCCGGAAAAGCTGGGGCAGTTCCTTTTGTCCATGTAGAACCATCTTTAGTGTAATAAATATCACATTTACCGGAACCACCACCGGCGACAATTCCAGCGCTAGCATTATAAAATTTAATGGTCTGTAAATTTCCGGTAGTGTGATTTACACCTACAGTCCAGGTTGTTCCGCCATCAACTGTTTGCAAAACTTTTGCAGCGGAAGATGAAGAGGAAAGAAACCATCCTTTTTGAGCATCCACGAAATAAACTATCCAGTAACCGCTGGTGGTAGAAATTGCTCCGGTAATATCAACTGTTGTGTATGTAGAAAAACCATTCGTTGATTTGTATAGCTTGGTTGGGCTAGCAATAAAACCAGTAGTTGCATTAAGAAAGTAAACCGATTTTAAATCTTCTGTTATTGAAGTCGTAACTGTTGACCAAGTCTTACCGCCGTCAGCAGTTTTCATAATTGAACCTTTGGTGCCAACCAGCCAGCCATTATTTGCATCTACAAAATATGCATCGTTAGAAACTGACATTGAAGGACTAGTAACCCTCTTCCATGTTTGGGCATTTAACGAAAAAGAGAATACCAGCAACAGTGCAATTGATAAAACGTACCTATGCTTCATTCGAACCTCCTTAAGTGATTTATTTTACTGCCTATCAAAATGTCGTTAATGTAATGCCTATGCTTCCGGCCAAAAAATTTCTAGTAAGGTTATTATTTCCCGAATTCGATTGTAAATACTGAAGATTAGTATCAACAATTATTACGTCGAATAATGGGAATGAAAATCCACCGCTTAGTTTATAGTAACTGCCATCTATTCCACCCAGCGCTAAATCAAATTGCTTTGTGCCGAACTTTACTCCGCCACGAAACAATACTTCATCGGTTAATTTATACTCCGCACCAATTCTAAGTTCATGATCGTTTGTGGTAACTTCGTTCGTTCTTTTGTCAATATATTTGGATGAGTCTGCTTGCCCATTTGAATATTCATATTCGCAAGCAATTAGCAAAGGCACCGATACCTGATAGCTTACACCTGCACCAAGCTTAACTTGATTTACCTTCCATTCCCACATTAAAAGTTCTTTAAGAGATATTTTAGACCAGCTTTTGTTATTAAAATATCCGGCGTAGCCTCCTGCCATTAACTCGTCAGAAATTTTGTACTGAGACTTGATCTGAATATCTAAAGATTTGAAATCCGCGTAACTATCTTCAACCTCATCAAATGATTGACCTGTAGTTGAATAAGGCTTCAGAATTTTTGAATTCGAAGGAGAATAATTTAATTGTGCACCTACTGAAAATTTTTCTCCATCTTCCCAAAAGAACTGTGTTCCTAAGCTTACTCCCTGCTTGCGGATTTTTCCCGTCATGCTGCTGCTACGTTTGCTGACAAAATACTTATCTCCTCTGTAATAGAAGAGCTCAACTTCAAAAAGATTTACATCACTGGCTTCTATTGATTCTTGCTCGTCGAAATAGATTATGTTGGCGCCGATTACTGTATTTCCCCAAAATCTATAAGCAAGTCCAATGTTCACTTCTGTATCACGAAACAATGATTTTGCATAAGAAAATTTTTCTTTTAACCCATCCAACAACTGATATGAAACCGATCCTCCTGCAAAAAAGTTTTCAATTGGTTCCCAGCTATACATCAAAACTACTTGGGGACCCATGTAACGAAAATTGCTTGCGGTTGTATCTGTTAAACGAAATCCTTCTCCAGAATAGCTGTCTTTCAATAGAGAGCGGTAATAATCTCTTCTGTTTTCATAATTATAAGAAGTGAATCCGCTAAAAGTACCAAGTCCGCCTAATTTTTTAATTCCATGGAACGAAGCACCTAAATTCATTTCGCCCTGCGAATCAAACTTCCGGCGGTAGTTTCCCCAATTGTTAGTGTAAGATGGTGTAATTTTTAAAAATGTTTCATTTTCATCAACATCAAGCCATGCAGGATTAGCGCCAAAGTTATAAGGAGTTAGTGATAAATCATGGTCAACAATTGAAAACTTCATACCGCCCATAGATTCTGTTCTCATAACTTGAGCTTGAACAGAGTTTATCAGCAATATCCAGAATAAACTTATTATTAAAACATATTTGAACATTATCACCTCAAATGTTTAATACATAGAGACAACTAATTCACTATTTTTTACTGTCTGCCTGGGGTAGGCGCATTTAAAATTTCCCAGTCGGAGATTCCGTCATTGGAATCACCGCCCGCTTCTCTTCTCTGCATTGATTTACCGCTATACTTTGGAGGACTTAGTGCAAAACTTTTATCTATCCGTGTATCTAGAGTTTTCTTTCCGGTTGTACTGGATTTATATTCGACACCATCAAGAACTGTAGCGATATCAATTCCATCTTCCCAGTTCACGTCGACGCCGGATGAAAGCACAATAACATCAGAACTAAGATTGATTAGAAAATCGACTGTTTTATCAGAACGCAGATTTATAAGATTAGGGACACTCGGATTGTCGAAATCTGAAATAGAATATTGGTTATAAAACTCCCAATCGGCTTTTGACAGATCAATACTTGCAGCAACAGAATTTTTATGATTAATAGCTGTTACAGCAAGTGTTTTGAAACTCTTAGGATAAATTGGATAGTTTTTCTCTCCAGCTTTACCCGGAATTTGGAAAATGTATGTAACACCATCAATATCGCCATCGTCGCCTTCATCGGCCCCAGGGCCTTTGCCGCCATCATTATTCCCAGAAACTCTAGATATCTGCATTCCATCCAAATATTTTGTCTCATCACTATAATTATATAATTCAATAAACTGATCATAAAAAAAGTAAATGCTATTTATGGGCCCCGCAGAATATATTTCGTTTATTGCAATACCTGTGTTGGCTATTTGAGCAGCTTTAATAGTATCTACTAATACACTACCGGACTTTATTTCAACATTTTTAATTGTACCGACAAGCAAAATGTTAGAATATTTGGGATGATTTAAGCGGGCAGTGATACTGTATGTAGAAGATGGAATCCCATTTAAATTAAGTATTCCTTTATCGTCAGTGTAACGAACCATTACTCCATATTCCGAAGACATGATTACTTTAGCATTCTTTAAGGGAGCATATACTGGAGATTGAGCAACCACAGCCGTATCACCAATTACCACAAAAGTTGCTTTCACATTTCCTTCGATCACTACAGGCATTTCCTGCTGACATGATATAAGAAAACCAGAAATAATGGATACGCTTAAAAAAAGTTTTAATTTCATTTTCAGACCTTTACTTATTAAAGCTGTCGAAAATCATACTGAACTCGATTCCATAGAACAAATCCGGATTTCGTTTTTCATCCATTTGCTCGGTTGGATTAATATAATATCTTCTTGTTGCTGGATCATCAAAGAAGTTGTTTACGTAGAAAGAAACTTCAGCGCCTTTAAACAATGATTTACTCATATTAAAACTAAACAGCCATTTATTAGGCTTAGTCTTTAATTCTTCGGAAAAGAGATAATTGGTTATATCTGTTTTCGAAGCCACATTAAAATCAATCGGAGCGTGTTCATAGCTTCTGTATCTCTCAAAAAGCAATTGTTCAGCTCTCAAAGTAATCCACAGACCGAGTGCGGGAACAGTATATTTAACCGCATAATTTATTTGTAATCGATCATTCCACTTTTCATTTCTAGAATAAAACCAGCCTATTAGTGTATCAACTTGCATGCTTGGTACTTTATAATTAGGGTATTGCCCTTTTTGGGCATCCGGTGTTGAACTGTAAGAAGACCCTACACCTGGAAACTTTACAAAAGAATATGAACCTGTAACTGTAAAATCCATATTCAACGATTCTATTTTGGAAGTTCTTAAGGAGAACTCTAAACCCTTTGTTTCAGTTTTACCTGTGTTTTGATACTTCGTGTAATAATCAATGTAGTAAGCTTTGTAAAGAGAAGGGCTCATTTGCCAGATAAAAAACATTGGTATTGTCTGAGAAACAGGATTGCCTGTTCTTGTTTTGAAATAAGCAGTAGTTGTTACGCCTAAAGTATTGAAGAATTTATGATCATAAGATATTTCCGCCATTGATTCGCGATAGCCTTTAAGATTTGGCTGCCACATATCAATCCTAAAGAAGTAGTTTTTCTTTTCATTAGGATTTCGCCAAGGCGTTACATCTTCCGGAGGATAAATCATACTCATAGGAGGAGATTTAGATGATGAGCCGATACTTAAACGTAGTTGGTTTGCTTTAGAGAAATAAATCATAAGATTCATTCTTGGATTAAGAAACGAACCTTGATATGATTCGACTAAATCTCCTTCACCCCATAAGCCGGAGAGATTAAATTTCTTTGGGCGGTACATCTCATAACGCAATCCCAGCATAAGATTAAAATCGAATAGAAAGTGACCGCTAATTTTATCTTCCAGATACATTCCCAGAATAAGTTGCCCCGGAATGGCATCATAAGTATATGGTCTTTTCCCGGAACCTTGTCCATAATAGCTTAATAGTGTATCAAACACTAATCCATCACCAGTATTTGCGTTATACTGCGGTTCAATACCGGCTAAAAACTTATGTATGATATTGCCGGTATAAAAAGCGCTTGAATATTCAAAGCGCCCACCTAACGTCCACTCAACACCCTTTGTTTCAACTCGGCCGATATAACTGTTAATAGTATCTCCCGAAGGAAGAATAACGTAATCTGTAACAAGCTTGGATTTCATCGAGTTTTCTTTTCTCATATTCATGTACAAATTGTAATCCAACGAAGAGACGCCATCTTCATAATCGTATTTGCCCCAAGTAGAGAAACCAATTGTATAACCCCTATTATAATTTTTGGTTTGCTGCAAATCGCCTCTGGGTTCTTGTTCATCTAGTATCCGTTGAAACGATACTTTGTTATTCATTGTCAATGTATTATCGAAATACCTATTTGAATAAACCAACTGACCGGTTAACCTTACATATTCATCACCATTAACTCTAACATCTCGAGAGCTCTGTGCTGCGTTAAGATTATAACTAACCGAGCCCTCACCGGCTTTAACGCCTCCTTCAAAATTCGCTTCCTTTGTATCTGGATTATTCTTGAATTTAAATCTATTTGGTGTAGCTCCAATTTTAGTTTTAATGTTTATCACACCAGAGGTTGCGTCACCATATTTAACCGACGGAAGTCCGGTAATTACTTCTATATTATTAATATTGTCGGCTGGAATTAAACGCAGATCAACTCCGCCTCTCATGTTTGAAGAACCCATAAGCGCGCTGGTGGCTTTTTCGAACTGCATATTGGCATTGTTCGATACAGGAGAACCATCAATAACCACCAGGGTTCCGAATGTACTCAAATTATCATCATCGTTACCTCTAAGTGCAACTTGAGATGTTTTTCCTAATCCAGGATTATCTGTTTTCTGTACACCGGGGACCAAATCTAAAACGTCTTTAATACTAGAAGCTTGAAAATGCTCAATCTCGCCACTTGTTATTGTTGTTTTAGTATTAACATCTCTAGGTAACAAGTCTGTTTTACCAACGACCTCAATTCCTCCAATCTGGAAAGAAGTTTCTTTCATTGTAAAATTCATTTCCAGCAGAACACCTTCACTTATCTTGATTCTTCTTATAATCTTTTCATAACCTACATATGAAACTTCTAACGTGTATTCACCCGGCTTTAATTTCCGGATTGTAAAGTTTCCATTTACATCGCTTGTTACCCCAACACCAAGTTCTTTAATCAGAATATTAGCGCCGAAAAGTTTTTCTCCTTTTTCGTCCTTAATCGTACCTTTAATTCCTCCGGTTGTCTCATCTATTCTTATCTGTTTGGCCAGAGCAATTTTTCCAGTTGCGTATTCATAATAACTGATATTGTGTATAGAAAGAATTTCATCAAGAACTTCATAGAGAGGTTTTTCTTCAAAGTTCACATTAATGTTTCTGATGTTTACCAAGCGGTCATCATAAATAAAATTGATCAGAGTCTCATTTGCTATCATCTTCAAAACATCAATAAGATTTGCATCGCGCATTTTCAAAGTAACAAGTGCACTTAACGAACGGCCTTTTTCGTTTTTACTATTTACAATTGATTGTAAGTCAAAATCATTGTCTTCGCTCAAATCGGAAAGCATGATAGGATTGTGCGAGCTACCTTCCGGGTCCGGATTATTCTGATATGCAGCAAACTGTAAGCTGCTGCTTAAACAAATGATGAAGACTAAAAATCTAAAATGTAAGCGCATTTTATTTCCTTAAGCTTATCCTGTCAGTGCTTGTTTATAAAGATTGTACGACCGTCATACTTGAGCCTGATATCAAGAGTAAGGCTAATAACAGAAAGAATTTTGTTGAGCGAATCCGAGCCAAAAAACCCAGTCATTGTAATATTCTTTAGCGAATCTGATTGAAACGAAGCTTTCAAATTGTAATAAAGTTCTATCTCATCCATTACTTCTGCAAGCCGCGCGTGTTCAAAACTAAACTTATCATTTCTCCAGGCTAGGTAGTGATTTAAATTAGCTTTTTGCAGTTTGGAAACGTTTGCACGTTCATCGTACGAAAGCAAATCTCCCCTTTTGAGTTTATATGCTTCTTCTTTGTTTGGGCTGTATGTATTAACCGAACCCTTAACCACAACAACACTAATTCTCTCGCCACGATTTTTAATATCAAACTCGGTACCGGTCACCACAGTTAGCACATTTCCGGATTTAACCGAGAATGGTTTTTCTTTATTAGATGCCACAGAAAAGTATGCTTCACCTTCAAGAGTAACATCTCTGGATTTTTCACCGAAAGTTTCCGGGTATGATAGTTTACTCAAATTGTTTAAATGTACTTTCGACCCATCGGAAAGTGTGATGGTAAGTTTTTCACCTTTTCATGTTTTAACATCTATCAATTTTGGCTGAGCCTCTTCTACCACAAACTCTTTGGAATTCCTTATTGGGAAACGCTCGATCAAAATATTTAGTCCCGCTGATACCATAATTAAAAGAATCAAAGCTATCTGTAGCATTCTGCTTGTGTAAATAGAATGCCAATAGTCGGTTCTGAAAGCACTAACCTCTGCTTTATTATAGTCTCGCGTGAACAAGGTAGGAGTTCTCTCAGAAATCATTTTTTTTGTTTCATTCCTGATTTCTTCGGCTTTGACTTTTTGTCGAATAGCCTCCCACTGCAAGATTGGATTTGGCGGTTTGGGCGGATTTGAAGAATCGATTTTATCAAGCAAAAGGGTAATTTCGCTGAATAATTCTTTGTTTTTCTCTGATTCAGCAAGCCATTGCTCAAAGAATTCTTTCTCTTCCGGACTCAGCTCGTCGCTAAGCGCTCTCGAAATGAATTGGTAATCTACATTTTTAGGAATTTTGAACATGATCCAAGTCTTTTATTATCTATAGTACACCTAAGAGTAAAAAAAGTACTATGCAGTTTTTAAAAAATGTTTAGTTGAATTAAAGAATATCAAACTTATCAGATCTGGGATGAGTGCTCAATCGCTAATAGTTGGTAATTACTAAGTTGATATCCCAACATTTAGGGATGAATACTATGATTTCAGCAATATTGTTATCGGAATATGAAGTGCAGCTTAATTTATGTAGTGGACCAATCTTTTTCTGAGAACTGCTAAAGCCTTATTCATTTGATTCTTGACGGTTTGTAAGGACACATTCATAATGTCAGCAATTTCGGAATAGTTTAATCCAGAAAAACGGCTTAACAAAAATGTTGATTTACACCTTTCCGGTAATGTGTTAAGTGCTTTCTGAAAATCATCCATAAAAAAGAAATTATCTATTTCACCATCAATGCGCTTACTTAGATAAACAAGATTATTCTCTTCATCGTATGAATCCATAGGTGCGTTTCTGGTTATCTGATTGAGTGCTAAATTGCGTGCGATTTTAAATAAATAGGCTTTATAAGATTTTGCCGGATCAAGATGATCAATTGCAAGCCAGAATTTCACAAATGCTTCTTGGGTTAAATCCTCTGCAATTTCTTTATTACTTGTAAAACGAAATAGGAAATAGAATAGTTGAGGTTGTAAGCTGAAGAAAAATTCTTGAAGAGCTGACTCGTCTTTATTTTTAATACGAGCATAGAGTTCTAATAAGTCGCTGCTTATATTATTTTCTAGTAAATCCTTTTCTTTCCTTTCATTCATTTCTCGATTCACACTCTAGTTAAAGATTGCGATAGAAATCAGCTCAATTCGAAAAGAACTTACTCAAAAAGAATTCTTAATTCAATCTAAATTGCAGAAGCGGTTAAACCTTTTTTAATAAGGAAGAGTTATAGATTGATTCTGCTAATTCTATATTGGAGAGTTTCTTGGTAATCAGTTGCTCTTCACAGTTAATAATAATCAGTTCCGAAGGCATCGATCTTAGATTGTAAATACTTCCCATTGAATAACAGTATGCGCCGGCATTCTTTATAATCAGTTTATCACCTTCACGAATTTCCGGAAGTTCTCTCTGCTGGGCAAAGCAGTCTCCCGTCTCGCAGATATTTCCGCAAACATCATAAATAAACTTTTTACCTTTGGGATTGCTGATGTTCTCTATGTGATGATATGCTTCATATAGCAATGGTCTGATAAGGTGATTAAACCCGGAATTAGTTCCGGCAATTAATCTTCCGCGATTGTTTTTGATTGTGTTTACTTCAATCATAAGATAGCCGGATTCCGCAACAATATATTTGCCCGGCTCAAAGTACATTTCCAATTCTTTTCCATATTCCTTGCAGAATGCTTCAAAGATTGATGTAATCTTTTTGCCAAAGTTTGCATAGTCAATTTTGTACGATTCCGGTCTGTAGTTAACCTTGAACCCGCCCCCGAAATCAACAAATCTTAAATCCGGAAAATCTTTTTTCTTAGCAATTGCTAGTATGTTTGTCATACTCTGGAAAACTTTCTCGGTTTGCCCAATTCCTGAGCCCGTATGTTCGTGAATACCTACGATTTTGAGTTTATATTTTTTAGCAATTTTAACAACTTCACTTACTTGAGAAAGTAGAATTCCGAATTTTGTAACCGCGCCGGCAGTTTGTACATGTTTATTTTCTCCGGCGTAGACATCCGGGTTAAATCTAAGACAGACTTCACTTCCCGGATAAGCCGAGCCAAGTTTCTTTAATCTGCTTAACGAACCAATGTTGAATAAAACTCCAGTCTGTTTCACTTCATGCATTTCTTCATCGGTAATATTATTGGAAGTGAATAGAATATCCTCTTTTTTGAATCCAAGTTTGAGTGCCAGCTGGACTTCTCCAGGACTCACAGTATCCAAATATGCGTTGTTCTTTTTGAGCAGGTTAAGAATTCCAACGTTATAGTTGGCTTTCATTGCATATAAAATTTTCAACTTCGGCCATTTGATATAATCGTAGAGTCCTTTGTAACGGTTAATAATTAAATCACCGTCATAGATATATAAAGGAGTTCCATATTTCTTTGCATACTTAAGAAAGGTAGTGTTCGATATTTCCTTGTGCTTTATCATCGTTTGTATCCAGCTGACCTTGTTAATTATAAGATTTTTTTTAATTCACAAACAAGATTATCTATTTGTTCATTAGTATGGGTTGAAAACACTACTATTCTTAATGCGCCACCATCTCCGGCACCAACATAATTTATTAACTGAATAATAATATCCTTCTTTTTCAACTCTCTCTGAATTTTTTGCATCTCATCAACGCTTTTCATTTTCCATGCAGCAATTGGAACTGAAGTATTATCTGTTTTAATTCCAATTTGAGCTAAGCCCGATTTAAGTCTATTCGCGTTCAGCCAAAGTTTAGTCCTCATTTCAGGATTAGACTTTAATATTCTCATACCGGTTAGACTAGCAGCCGCTGCGGCAGAAG
>JBHEKZ010000187.1:0-3095 GCA_041859025.1 Melioribacteraceae bacterium
GACTAGTCCAATTCCCTTATGGATATTAAAATGTGGTTTATTGTTTTCAAATTGGAGAGAAAGTATGCCAGCAGCCTCTTGTCCACGATGCTGTAATGCATGTAAACCATAGTAAGAAATCAATGAAGCTTCCGGATGTCCAAATACACCTATAATACCGCAATTGCAACGAGGCTTATCTATTTGATTTTTCATTTGTATAGTTTATGTTGTCGGAACGGCGGGATTTGAACCCGCGACCCCTTGAACCCCATTCAAGTGCGCTACCGGACTGCGCTACGTTCCGTAAAAGTTATAGAGAAGAGTGAATAAATAACAATAAGTTTTTTACATCTTCCAAGTCTTTCTTATAGGATTTCTGAGGTAAAACTTTCTTTTTCTCACTTTCCTGCTCTTCTTGAGTATTGACTACATGCTCGAAATTTAGTTCCTCAAGAATTTTTTTTGCTCCTTCAATAGTATATTTCTCTTCACGTAGAAGCTGTTTTATTTGAAGTATAAGCTTAATATCCTTATTAGTGTAAATTCTGTTGCCAGCTCTATTCTTACCAGGCTTTAATTGTTCGAATTCAGTCTCCCAATATCTAAGAATGTATTGCTCCAAAGAAGTCAGTCTACTAACTTCACTTATGGAATAATACAATTTCTTTAAACCGAAATCTTTCATTTTACTTCCTTATTTAGAATCAGATTCGATCATTTTAGTTAAAATATAAACACCTGCAAGATAACTATTTTCTTTGAATCCCGATATGTAACCTACCACTTTTGAATTAGTTATTTGCCTTTTTCTAAAATTTTCTCTTGAAGAAATATTTGATAAATGTACTTCAACTATAGGAACGTTTATTGACTCGACAGCATCTCTGATTGCCACTGATGTATGAGTATAAGCACCGGGATTTAGAATAATACCATCGAATTCGCTATGCTTTTGCAAAATAGTAGTAATATCAGCTTCGGAATTAGATTGAAAAAAAGTAAAGGAAATATTAGGAAATTCATTTACAACTAAACTTTGTATAGATAAAAGTGTTGAACTACCATATTGAGTTTTGTCTCGAACTCCTAATAAATTCAAATTTGGCCCATTAACTACTAATATTTTCATGGGGTTTCACTGATTTCTTCAATTACCTCTCTTAACTTAGGTGGAAGATATATCTCATTAATTCCTAACTCTTTAAGAGCGCTAGTTAATATTATAATTTTTTTCTGAAGAGATGATAACTTATTAATTACAATTGTTTTATCTGTCTTAACAATACAATAACCGCCTTGAAAATCGCCTCGTTCAAAACGAACCTTTGCGCCTAACTCGGCTGCGAGCTGCTTTAGTTCTACTAAAATAGTCTCAAGTTCCTTCTCTTTTAATTTCATCTGTCTTGGAAAGTGGTTTTAGAATCGTTAAAAATACGATTGCAAGATATGAGAAAATCTCGATAAGTGAAAAACTACTTAAAATGTTAATTCTTTCTCTAATTAGATTAAGCACTTTTTCCGAATTTATTGAAGTGGAGTAAATTAATCTAACAATCCCATAATCTTTGATAAGTAAATAAATTTCGAAAGGGGCAGTAATTAGAATTACAATTGTGGCAATAAATAGCCAGCCTTCTTTTTTAAGACTTATCTTAGAAAAGAATAAATAGCTAAGATAAAAAAGAATGAATAACGGAAAAGAGACAAGGTTTGAAACAAGTAGAGGCGAAATTGTATTCCAAACAACATTTAAGTTCTCTAAATTATAATTAGGTCTCAAAATCAAGCCTTCTGGTTCAAACAACTGATAAATAACCAAATGCCGGCTTATGTAGCCGCCTAACCAAATGATTAAGGAGACAATTAACAAAAACTGAATGAATTTTAGGAAAAGGGTATTATTTTTCATGGCCAATATTTTTTTAACAAAATTATAAAAAAGATATGATTCTTGCTTCAATAGATTTAGGCTCTAATTCTGTTATTCTACTTTTAATTGAATTCAATTCAGACGAAGGAATGTTCAAAATTCTTAGGGAAGTATTTACTACACCTCGCATAAGTGAAGATATAACCAACTCAAAAGTCATCTCATCTGCTGCAATTCATCGTTTGGAAAAAGAGTTAGATCAATTCGTAGAATACATTTCCAAATTTAATTGCGAGAGTGTACTTATTAGTGCAACTAACGCTTTTCGGATTGCTATTAATGGTATACAAGTAAAAAACGGCATTGAAATGAAGTATGGATGGAAAGTTTCGATTTTAGAAGGCAATGAAGAGGCTAGATTAACCTTCTTAGGAACCTTATTCCCCTCTTTTGCTGATGATAATTCTATTTTAATTGATATAGGCGGAGGTAGCACTGAAATAATTTACGGTAATATTGGCCAGATTAAATTTTTGGAAAGCCTTCAACTTGGTGTTGTTTCACTTAATGAGCTATTCTCAAATAATAATATTATTTCATCTAATAGAATTTCTGAAATTCAATCATATATTCGTCATCAATTAAGTTCGATTGAAATTGATATTCCAGTTGATATAAACGCTATAGCAGTTGCTGGTACACCAACGACAATTTCGGCAATTGTGCAAAATTTGCAATCATACTCCGTAGAACTAATCGATGCATCGGAATTACAACTTGATCAAATTATTAATCTTAGAGCACAAATTCAGACTATGAATTCGTTAGAAATCAGACAAATGTTTGGATCTGTTGTATATGGTCGAGAAGATTTGCTGTTAAGTGGGTGTTTGATCTTAGAAGGATTTATGAATTATTTTCAAATTGATAGAATTACAGTAAGCACAAAAGGTTTGCGTTACGGAGCTGTTTACAATTATTTGATCAATAATAATTTCTATAAGATCAAGAACTGATATCCTAAAAATATAATGATTAACAATATTCCAACTAATACAGATAGAATTTTGCTGTTTGTCTGTGCAAAAATGGAAGTTATAAAAAGAACCAATACCCATAAATAGAAAATACTTTCAATTCCGTATAACACATAAGTTACAAGCGGTTTAATAATAAGCGGCGAAGGATTTACAGTATACCAGTAGAATCCATATAAGGCAAAGTGAAATGGCGTAAGAATTAC
>JBHEKZ010000048.1:0-6522 GCA_041859025.1 Melioribacteraceae bacterium
AAGTGGCATTTGTCCGCCTTCAAACCAAGCCGGGAATTTTGCACCAGCTCTTGAACGTTGACCGTTTTCTCCACGTGTAGCTGTTCCGCCATGTCCGCTTCCTTCACCACGTCCAATTCTCTTAACTTTTTTATGCGACCCTTTTGCGGGCTTCAGATTGCTTAAAATATCCATTTATTCCTCTTTACGCTTCAATTTCTTCTACTTTAACAAGATGCTGTACTTTATTGATCATACCTCTGATTTGAGGAGTATCGTTTTTTACTACAAAGTGTTTAGGTCTAGCAAGGCCTAAAGCTTCAATTGTTCTTTTTTGTGGAACCGGTCTATCAATAACACTTCCGGTCTGTGTAATTTTAATCTTCTTTGCCATCATTTCCTCAATTACGAATTAAATAACTCTGAAACAGACATTTTACGTTTAGCAGCCATGGCGCGAGCATCCATCAAGCTTAGTAAAGCAATCAAAGTAGCTTTAACTTGATTATGCGGATTGCTTGATCCTAAAGACTTTGTAAGAATATCAGAAACACCAGCAGATTCGAGAACCGCACGAACTCCACCACCAGCAATCAAACCAGTACCAGGAGTAGCCGGTTTCAAAAGAACTTTGCCAGCTCCAAATTTTCCTACAACTGGATGAGGAACAGTACCTTTTAAGAGAGGAACTTTATAGACATTCTTTTTAGCATCGTCAATTCCTTTCGAAATTGCATCAGTTACTTCATTTGCTTTTCCGAGACCAACACCAACGTGTCCGTTTCCATCGCCAACTACAACAATAGCATTAAAGCTGAAACGGCGACCGCCTTTTACTACTTTAGCAACTCTGTTGATATGAACGATTTTCTCTTTAAGATTATCAAGACCCGATACTTTTTTGTACTTCAAATTCAATTTTGTGTCTCCTGTTTACGAACCTTTTTTTATTTATGCTGCTTGACGATGCAAGCACAACTTTAATCTTTGCTGCCGGGGCAGGAGTCGAACCTACACAGACGCCTCCAAAGGGCGTTGTCCTGCCATTAGACGACCCGGCAATAAAGCTCGCCGGAAAGCGAACTAAACTTTCAGGTCTCCTTCACGGGCGCCTTCAGCAACTGCTTTAATTCTACCATGATATTGTAAACCACCACGGTCAAATACAACTGCAACAATACCTTTTTCTTTTGCTCTTTGAGCTACCAACTTACCAACCAATTTGCTTTTAGAAGTTTTACCTTTAGTAGCTTTAATTTCTTCTGCAACTTCTTTCGAAATTGAAGAAGCTTCGACTAAAGTAACTCCAGCAACATCATCAATAACTTGTGCGTAAATATTGCTCAAGCTGCGGTAAACACACAATCTTGGTCTTTCAGCTGTACCGGAAACTTTTTTACGTACTCTAATGTGTTTTCTGCTTCTAGATTTATTATCACGTGAAAACATTTTCAAACTCTCCTATTACTTACCAGCTGTTTTGCCAGCTTTACGAATAATCTTTTCAGTTGAATACTTAACGCCTTTGCCTTTATATGGTTCCGGTTTCTTAAAGGAACGAATTTTAGCAGCAACCATTCCAACCAATTCTTTATCGAAGCCGCTTACTTTAACTTGAGTAGGTGTTACTACTTCCATCTTAATTCCTACCGGAGGAATAAAATAGATTGGGTGAGAGAAGCCTAAGTTGAATAAAACTGCTTCGCCTTTAGCTTCAGCCTTGTAACCAACACCAACTATATCAAGTTGTTTTGTATAACCTTCGCTTACACCTTTAACCATATTTTGAAGTAAAGCGCGAGTTAAACCGTGCAGAGATTTATTTTCTTTTGTATCATCTGGTCTGGTTACAATAACTTCATCACCTTGAAATTCGATTTTCATGTTAGGATGAACTTTTAAGAACATCTCTCCCAATTTGCCTTTTACATTAAGAACGTCGGCCTTCTGAGTTACCGTAACGTCTTTAACTAATTTAACCGGTTTTTTACCAATACGTGACACTTTTGTTTTCCTCGTATAAAATTTTTACCAAACTTGGCAGACTAATTCGCCGCCAACCGATTCTTTCTTTGCTTGTTTATCTGTTAACAATCCTTTTGGAGTAGATAAAATTGATATACCTAAACCACCAAGAACTCTAGGAATTTCATCGTTGCCCACGTAGGTTCTTAAACCAGGTGTGCTAATTCTTTTCAATCCAGTGATTGATGGAACTCCGTTAACATACTGAAGATGAACTCTTAATACATTCTGTTTATTATCTTCAATAACATTGAAGTCTTTTATAAACTTCTGTGATTTTAAAATTTCAGCAAGACTTATTTTCATTTTGGAAGATGGAATTTCAACGTATTTTTTTCTTGCTTTAACTGCGTTTCTAACACGTGTTAAGAAATCTGCAATCGGATCTGTTGCTGGCATTTACATTCTCTCCTTCAATTACCAACTTGATTTTTTAAGACCAGGAATCTCACCGCGCAAAGCCATTTCGCGCAATACTAAACGAGACACACCAAATTTTCTGTAATAAGCTCTCGGTCTTCCTGTCATTTGACATCTATTTTTTAATCTCGTAACAGAAGAATTTCTTGGAAGTAGTTGAAGAGCATCATAATCACCTTTTTCTTTCAACTCTTTTCTAATCTCAGCGTACTTTTCGTACAACTTACGTTTTTTAACTTCGCGAGCTAATAAACTCTTTCTTGCCATGATTACCCTTTAGTTTATTCTTTCTTTCTGAACGGCATACCGAAAGCTGCAAGGAGCTCGTATGCTTCTTTATCTGTCTTAGCAGAAGTTACAAATGTAATGTCCATTCCAAGAACACGTGTAACTTTATCGGAATTAATTTCCGGGAAAATGATTTGTTCTTTAAGTCCGAGAGTATAATTACCACGTCCGTCAAAAGATTTATCCGGAATACCTTTAAAGTCGCGCATACGAGGTAGAGCTACAGAAATAAATCTATCCAAAAACTCATACATTCTTTCGCGTCTCAAAGTTACTTTTGCGCCAATCTTCATTCCTTCGCGCAACTTGAAGTTAGAGATAGCTTGTCTTGCTATACGAACAGAAACTTTTTGTCCAGTGATTGTCTCTAGATCTTTAACAGCTTCATCCATAATTTTTTGATCTTGAGTAGCCTGACCAACACCCATATTAAGAACTATCTTGTGCAACTTTGGAACCTGCATCAAAGTTTTGTAACCAAGTTGTTCTTTTAATTTAGGAACAATCTCTTTAGCATACTTTTCTTTTAAGCGAGCCGGAATTTTTTCTTCAATAACCTTAACTGCCGGTTTTTGATCTTTCACAGCTTCTTCTTTTTTAGGTTTCTGCTCTTTTTTTACTTTTTGTTCTTTTGCCATCGTAAATCCCTATTTATTAGCCAAGCATTTCGCCGCTTGATTTGCTTACTCTAACACTTTTCTTTTTGCCGGTTTTATCATCAACTATGATGTTAGCACCGATTCTTGTTCCCTTTCCGGATTTTGGATCGAGGATCATTACATTAGAAACATTTATCGGGGCTTCCTTTTCAGTAATTCCACCTTGTGGATTTTTCTGAGTTGGTTTTGTGTGACGTTTGCGGATGTTAACACCTTCAACAATCACTCTGTTTTTGTCAACAAAAACTTTCAAAACCTTACCGGTTTTACCGTTGCTGTTTCCAGAAATTACTACTACGCTATCGTTCTTTCTTATTTTCATTTTCTCTTATTCCTTATAATACCTCTGGAGCCAGAGAAATTATCTTCATGAATTTTTTATCTCTCAATTCTCTTGCAACAGGCCCAAAGATACGTGTACCTCTTGGTTCGCCTTGAGCGTTGAGTAGTACAGCTGCGTTTTCATCGAAGCGAATATAAGAGCCGTCATTTCTTCTAACTTCTTTGGTAGTTCTAACAATTACCGCACGAGAAACTTCGCCTTTCTTAACTCCGCCGCCAGGAATCGCGGTTCTAACACTCACAACAATTACATCTCCTACAGATGCGTACCGGCGGTTGCTACCACCCAATACTCTAATGCAGCGAACTTTTTTCGCTCCGGAATTATCCGCTACAACTAAATTTGTTTCTTCTTGTATCATGACAAGTTGCTCCTAATCAAACTTTATTACTTGGCTTTTTCAACTATTTCTACTAAACGCCATTTTTTTCTTTTGCTCAAAGGACGTATTTCCATAATTTTTACAACATCACCAACTTTGCATTCGTTGTTCTCATCATGCGCCATTAGTTTTGTAGTTTTCTTGAAATACTTTTTATAGATCGGATGTGCAACACGTCTTTCAATGGCAACTACTATGCTTTTTTGCATTTTATTGCTGATTACCGAACCAATCTTAGTTTTTCTTAAACTTCTAGTTTCCATTTAAACCCAAATTCTCCTTATTTAACTTCCTTTGAGGTTTTTGCTTCTTGCGTTTCTCTTTCCTTAAGAATTGTCTTCATCTTAGCAATATCTTTCCGTGTATTGGTGATCTTTGCAGTGTTTGTCAAATTCTTAAGTTCAAGTTGAAATCTTAAGTCGATCATGTTTTTTTGTTCTTCAAGAAGTCTCTTCTTGATTTCGTCTGTCGACATTTCTCTTATTTGATAGATCTTCATTTTCAGTCAAACCTTGTTATGATTCTAAATCCGGTCTTTGTACAATTTTTGTTTTAATTGGTAATTTATGTGCTGCAAGAACTAAAGCTTCTTGAGCGGTAGTACGATCAACACCACCAATTTCAAACATTATTCTTCCGGGCTTAATTACCGCTACCCAAAATTCAGGAGCGCCTTTACCTTTACCCATTCTAGTTTCAAGTGGCTTTTTAGAAACCGGTTTATCGGGGAAGATTCTGATCCAAACTTTACCATCTCTTTTCATCTGGCGTGATAAAGCAACACGGCAAGCTTCAATCTGACGGCTGGTAATCCAAGCTGGTTCTAAAGCTTTCAAACCATAGTCACCAAAATTTACCAAGTGACCGCGCGTAGCCTTACCTTTTCTTCTTCCTCTTTGCGCTTTTCTAAATTTTACTCTTTTCGGCATTAACATTGGAAAAACTCCTCAAACTCTTTTCTATTCTTTAGTCGGTTGAACGTTTACCTAAAATTTCACCGCGGCAGACCCAAACTTTAATTCCGATGGATCCATAAATTGTTTCTGCTCTGCCATTTGCGTAATCAATATCGGCTCTTATTGTGTGAAGCGGAATTCTACCTTCTTTATATTGTTCCGTTCTTGCCATTTCAGCTCCACCAAGACGACCAGCACACATAATTCTTATACCTTCAGCACCCATTCTCATTGCAGATGTAATTGCTTGCTTCATTGCTCTACGGAAAGAAACTCTGCCTTCAATTTGCTTTGCAATATTTTCAGCAACTAAGAATGCATCTAACTCTGGTCTCTTAATTTCTGTAATCTGAATCTTAACTTCTTTGTCTGTGATTTTCTTTAATTCTTCTTCAATCTGAGCAATTTCTTTTCCGCTCTTTCCAATAACAACACCAGGTCTAGAAGTATGAATTGTTAAGATCACGTTTTTAGATGTTCTATCAATCTTGATCGAAGAGATACCAGCATTTTGTAATCTTTTGCGGATATAAGTTCTAAGCTTCTTATCTTCGACCAATTTTGGTGCGTAACTTTTGTTTTCGTACCAATTTGAATCCCATCCCTTAATAACTCCGACTCTAAAACCAGTTGGATTAGTCTTCTGACCCAAAACTTCCTCCGATTACTTTTTCGTTGCTACAACAATTGTAACGTGATTAGATCTTTTTCTTATTCTGTATGCACGACCCATAGGAGCCGGCGAAATTCTTTTGATAGTTGGACCTTGATTAACAAATGCCTCTTTAACAAACAAATCAGAAATTTCATGTTTAGCGTTATCATCTTTGTTCATCAAGTTGGAGACAGCCGATCTCAATATTTTCTCTGCCGGTTTAGAAGGATGTTTTGGCGAGAAGTGTAAAATCTCTATTGCTTGATCAACTGATTTTCCTCTGATCAAATCAATAACCAATCTCATCTTACGCGGTGAGGATCCAATATATCTGTGAGTAGCTTTTGCTTCCATTCTCTATTACCTCAATATCACTTTACTTTGGTTGCTTTTTCTGCTTTTGTTCCCGGGTGACCTCTAAAAATTCTTGTCGGTGAAAACTCGCCTAACTTATGACCGACCATGTTTTCAGAAATATAAACCGGTATCATTTTATTTCCATTATGCACTGCAATTGTGTGTCCAACAAAGTCAGGAGTAATTGTACTTGATCTTGACCAAGTCTTAATAATTTTCTTCTGATTTTTGTCATTGAGTAAAGTGATCTTTTTGAGAAGCTTAACATCAATGAATGGACCTTTTTTGACTGATCTTGGCATATTCTACTCTTACTTAGTTCTTCTCTTAACAATAAATTTATTAGTTGGATTCTTTCTCTTACGAGTCTTGAGACCTTTTGCTTTTTGGCCCCATGGTGAAACCGGATGACCGCCACCAGAAGTTTTACCTTCACCACCACCCATCGGGTGATCTAC
>JBHEKZ010000554.1:0-4116 GCA_041859025.1 Melioribacteraceae bacterium
AAACTAACATCAAGTTTGATTGGATCAAAAATAATCTTGAAACTGCTTTTGGTTCACCGAGTAAAAATCAAGTAACACCAATGTGGACTTTCGATGGTATGCGGAATCCGGAAAGCATGAATAGTGTAAATATAGTCTACTATAACATAAAAGATCGCTCTCTTATTCTTAGACTAAGTGAAAGAGTAACAGTAATTGGAACGCCTGAACTTTTTACTGACTCCGGATTAAAAATAAGTTATGCTGATGGAACTGGTTCGGATACAATTCGGTTTGTTTCTGAAAACCCGATTAGTAAAAGTGCTCTAAAAAGTTTAAAAAAACTTGAAAATGGAAGTATTTTCGCATCTTCAGCTTCAACCAGTACTCGGAATTTGGAGCTGAATTTCCCTTAACCACATTAAAAAGTTAAACAGAAAAAGATTTTTCTTGGAGATTATTTAGAAATTCCGCAATTTAAGTCAGCAATAAAGTTAGCGTTTAAGTAATTGTTTATTTATGGCAAATATCAAACTCACCGAGGACAATATGAAATCACTCTACAAGAGTAAGATTGTATTAGCATTCCTATTCTTTATATCATCATTTTCATTTGCACAAAGCACATTAAAGGGCGTCGTAGTCGATTCACTTTCACAAGAATCATTAGTGGGCGCGACAGTTTATTTAGTTGGAACCTCGTTGGGTTCAGCTTGCGATATTGAGGGCGAATACAAAATATCAAACATTCCTGATGGCAAATACAATGTTCGTATTTCTTATGTTGGATACAAGACTAAATTTCAAGAGATAACATTTCGCAACAAACAAGTTATTGGAATGTTCTTCCAGCTTAATACCGAGGCAATCGAAGGCAAAACGATTACTGTCTCTGCACAAGCTCTTGGACAAGCCGCAGCTATCAATCAGCAAATTTCATCAAACACAATTGTCAATGTTGTGTCCGAACAAAAAATTAAAGAACTCCCAGATGTAAACGCAGCAGAAGCAATTGGACGATTGCCCGGTGTTTCCATCTTGCGTTCCGGTGGCGAGGCTAATAAGGTTATTCTTCGCGGCTTGGAAGATAAGTACACAAATTTTACTATAGATGGAATTAAAATAGCTTCAACCGATGCAACTAGCAGAGGACTGGACCTATCCACTATTTCTCAAAGTTCACTCGCCGGTATAGAATTATTCAAGGCTTTAACTGCCGACAAAGATGCAGACGCTATTGCCGGTAGTGTAAATATGGTTACGAAGAAAGCTCCCTCGGTTAGAGAAATTGAAGTTATTGCAAAGGGCAATTACAATAACCTAATGGAATCATTTAAGCAATATGATTTTTCATTCAAGTATGGTCAACGCTTTTTTGAAAATTTATTGGGTGTTCAGCTAACTGGCAATTTGGAAAATAAAATTAGAAGTAGTGAAAGAATCGACCTTGATTATGACCAAACGCTTGCCAACCAAACTGATTATGTGATTAATAATTTCACTCTTGAGTTTACCGATGAAATTAGAAAGCGAAATGGGTTCAGTGTTTTGTTAGATGTTAATACACCGGATAACGGAACAATAAAACTAAACACCGTTTTCAACAGTACTAAAAGAGATTATTTACTTCACTCTAGAGATTACCCGGCTGGCGGCGGTACAGGCGGATCTGTTACTTATACTTTTAGAGATAGAGAACAAGAAATGAGTACTTTTAATACCGCTCTTACCGGAGATAATTACTTGTTCGATTTGAGAATTAATTGGGGATTGTCTTTTGCACAATCTAATTCTGAATTCCCTTATGACTATCAAATGGATTTCCTAGAGGCTTCAACTAATACTTCTGGAATGCAAAATCCTCCGCGAGTGAAAACAAATCCGGAACAAATAATTCCATTTGCAAGCAACAATTTTCAAAGTTCAACATTGTATAATGCTTATTACAGAGGACAGGATAATCTAGATAAAGATAAA
Source organism: Melioribacteraceae bacterium (assembly GCA_041859025.1). GTDB lineage: Bacteria > Bacteroidota > Ignavibacteria > Ignavibacteriales > Melioribacteraceae > Stygiobacter. The sequence goes on from JBHEKZ010000554.1 coordinate 1,957, forward strand.
TCAGCATTTTTGCATGTAACCCATAGTTATTCTCTAGCCAATCTTTTATCTGGAGAGTTCAAAGCCGGAACAAGTTACAAAGCTAAAACTAGAACAAATGTTAACTCCAAGTTATACTCTCCATATTACTTAGGTTATTGGAGAGCTTACGAAAGCTCTGAAGATGGTTCTATTAAGGCTAAGAATTTAAACGGCACTTATTTCGAATCTTTCTTCCAAAGATACTTGGCTAATCCTTTGATTAACACACTCTCTTTAGCTGAATTTCTTGATGGTAGTCCAAAGTCGAGAGATATGTATGATCTTTACAAATTATATCCGCTTATTAATAGAGATAAGTTAAGACAATGGTATTCTATCAATAAAAACGGTATTGATAAGAATGGAGTTGGAAAAGAATATTTTAATGATCCATCTGTAAACGCTTATTCATATGACATCCATGAATCGGTATTCTCCGGATATGCAATGAATACTTTGAAGTATGGTGAGTCAATCATTTTTATTGCAGGCGTTAGAGTTGAATCTGAAAACAATGATTACAAGAACAAATATTCAAGAGTTGATTTAACAGGATTCCCGGTTCCGCGTGATGATACTCGAGATACTACTTCTACTTATACTGAAACAAACATACTTCCAAATTTCCATCTTAATATTAAGGCTACGGATTTCTTAAATATTCGCTTAGCAGCTTATAAGTCGTTGGCAAGACCAGATTTCAACATGAGATTGAATTCTTATTTTGCGTGGAGACCTTCTTTAGTCGGATCAGACAAGCAGCTTATTCTTGGCAACCCAATTTTGAAAACTGCTAAGGCGTGGAATTTTGAAATAAATACTTCTTTCTACGGAAATGAAATTGGTTTGATATCTGTTTCAGCATTCTACAAAGAAATAAAAGATATCTATCATATGCTTAACCAGTTCAATACTTCCGGTAATGTTATGATAGAAAATCTTGGCTTGAAATGGAAAACATTACACAGTGGAACATACCAGTTAACTGTACCATACAATTCACCTAAGCCAACAAAAGTTTGGGGATTTGAATTCGAGCATCAAATTAATTTTTCTTTCTTGCCGGGACTTTTGAAGAATATTGTGCTTAGTTACAATGCTTCTTTTGTCAAATCGGAAACTTGGTTAATTGGCTCACGCACTGATACAACTTACGTCCAGATATTGCCGGCGCCATTCCCTAAAACTCCTAAGTATGTAGAAGTTCCAATTCAAATGAAACAGCAGTTGGAGAACCAGCCAAAGTTTTATGGGAATATTTCTCTTGGGTACGATATTGCCGGATTCTCCGGAAGAATTTCGATGTTCCATCAATCCGAATATGATAGATCATTTACACCAACTGGTCGCGGAGATGCAATGGCAAGCGGATACACAAGATTCGACATTGCTCTGAAGCAAGTTGTTATGGAAAGTTTGTCACTAATGCTTAATGTGAGTAATCTGACAAATATTAAGGAAGAAAGATTAATCAATAATCGTGTTAACGGGTATAAACTTTTGAATACGAGCGAACTGTACGGAACTACTGTGGACTTTGGTGTCAAAGTTACTCTTTAGTAAAATGAATAGTTATGAGACGAATCTTAGTTTCATTAAATAAGTTATTCTAGATAGAGAAACAAAACTTTACTGTTATTTAGAAAAAATACAACCAACATTAATTAGGAGGTATCAAATGAACAAAAAGAACCTTACCTTAATCACTGTATTCATGCTGTTTGTTTCTTCGTTAGCATTCAGTCAAAGCGTTTTAAAACTTCTTCCGTACGATCAGAATCCAAAGAATATTATTGAACAAATTCGTGCTGATACGACTGCAAATCCCGGTATTCTTGCAACCCGCGTATATGAACTAGTAAATGGTGGAGTTTATCTTAGTACAGAAATTCTAACTCTGCTAAAGAATAAGACTTTAAGAATTATGGCTCCGGCTGGTGCAAAAGCAATTATTTACTTGTATCCTACCGGAACAGGTGCTAACCCAACAAGACCTCCAGGAAACTTTGCAGTTTTAAATGGTGGGCATATTGAATTAACCAACATTGCAATTGCGGGAATTTTTGAGCCTGATCCTGCAACAATCAATGATATGCAAGGTGGTTTAATCAATACTACCGGCGTTGGTTGCAGAATTAA
>JBHEKZ010000122.1:0-2729 GCA_041859025.1 Melioribacteraceae bacterium
AAAACCAATCGAAGTTGTTTTTGAGCATGTTTAAAGTTGGTTTACCGTAACCGCCTTGAAAAAACAAACTCGCTTTCGGGAGGAGTTTCGAAAGTGTCAATCCGTTTTGGTTTTCTAATATATTTTTCTGCGCAGAATACAACTTCAGTTCCGGGCGGTTTATTTCCTCTGAAATAGTTTTGTTTAGTTCTACTGGCGGCAGCAACGCTACAGTTTCGTCTAGCTTTTCGTTAATCAACAAACCAAGCATATCTACAAATGATTTGCGGGAAGCTTTCAGTTCAATTTCCCTTTGGGAGTTTTTGAGCAGCTCCGCCAGCAATATATCAACGTTTGGTTTCATGGCAGTACCGTTTGCAAACGCTGCATTTAGTTTGTTCAGAGAAGCACTTAAATCGTCATTCACTAAATCAGCCTGTACGAGCTGTTCGTTCAGCAGCATGATACCAAAATAAAGTTGATTTATTCTCTCTTTAACTTTCAGTAACTCTATCTCAACTTTTTGATCATCTACATCTCCGCTCGATTTCTGGATATCCGATTGCGCACTCATAATACCGCCATCGTAAATTACTTGTGTAACGTCTGCAACCGTTTTGTATTGATCTTTTGTAAGCGACTCGACCTTGATTCCGGGAAGAGAAATTGGCAACGAAGTTACATCCGATTGATAAGTCGCTTGTCCGCTAATTGTTATTTGAGGTAAATATCCTTTCCAAACATTGCTCACGTTATACTCTTTTGTTTGAGCTATATATTCCTTTTGTTTTATCAAAGGAAAGTTTGCGCGCGCTTTTTCATGACATTCTTCAAGAGTAATTTTTGTCTGTGAAAAAATCGGTATCGCAATTAGACTTATTGCCACTATAAATTTTATTCGTCTCATATCAAGTTCTGATTAAATGATTTATTAAAAACTTCTTTCCCTTTGTCTGTAAGAGTACCGCCAAGGACTATTTTGAATGTGGTCTGGGCTGCAACTACCATTGAGAAGTTGTTGTTGATAATGAATTCCGGATTAACAGTAGAGCGAACAGCATTTACAAACACATTCATCACAATTGGAGTGGGGTAGTCAATGAATAATCCTTCTTTTTTCCCTTGTTCATAAACCTTCGTGATATTTCCAAACATCATTTCTGTTCTAAATGAATCGACATGTTTCCAAACTTCCGGATAATTGCTTTTAAGTTCACCAAACAGTTTGTCTCCTATCTTGCCCGCCGTATTGCTTAAAAGATTTAATAAGCTGGCCAACTTTTCAACCGCGTTCATATCACTATCAATAATAGGAATGATCTTCTTTTCCATTTTCTTAGTAAAATGATTTGCCACAGCCATAACCAAATCATTTTTTGAGGGAAAGTACTTGTATATAGTTTTCTTGCTCATTCTTAGCGATGACGCAATATCATCCATTGTGGTTTTGTAGAAACCCTCTTCAAATAGTGTTTCCTGACTCACTTCTAATATTTTTTCAACTTCTTCCATTTTCCACCTAAGAAACTATTTTTGTTTTTCTAGTTTCCAAAATAGCACAAGGAAACTCATTTGTCAAGAATTAGTTTCCATAGTTTCTAATATTGGTGTTTTGCCTTAGAAAATAGCTGAAATGGCAATTTATTTTTTTACACCCACAAAGCGAATTACAAATCCATCCCCTTTGTGACCATCCCCCTCGTCCATCAGAATACTTTCTTTTGAAAGTTTTTCGAAGTCGAGATCTATAAAATCGTTAACGGCATCTTCAAGTGAATAAAGTAGATCTATGTCTTTGGGACCGGCATATGGCATCTTAAACTGCTCCTTATCAAACAATTCAAGAATTAATCTGCCTCCCGGTTTAAGCGATTTGATTGCTTCTTGATAAACTTCGTTGCGGCAATCGGAAGGGAGGTGAAAATATATAATAGCAACTACATCATAAACCTCTTGCGGCGGTTTATGAAATTTTAGATTTGCCAATTCATAATTAATCTTTACTCCTTGCTCTTCGGCTAGTTTTTCGGCCTTAGCCTTGCCTACTTCCGAAGAATCAAGCGCATCTACATTCCAGCCAAGCGTAGCGGCATAAACAGCATTGCGCCCTTCACCTTCTGCCAAAAAAAGAGTTTTTCCCGGAGTAATGTTTTCTAATTCTTGTTTTAAAAATGCATTTGGTTTTTTACCATAAAGATATTCTTGCTTGCCGAAACGTTCATCCCAAAATTCACTCATATCTCGCCTTTTCTTTTCTCTAAAATTAGTATTGATAGCGTTGATTCACCAAACAATTTGATGTGCCTTTTAATATTTTTAAATCAACAAATGGAAACTAAATAATAAACACCGAGAAAATAATAATCGTAGGCGATCGTGTTTTGATTAACCCGGAAGAAAGCTCTTCCAAAACACACGGCGGATTATACCTTCCGCCGGGAGTTTATGAAAAAGAAAAAGTTCAGGGCGGTTATGTAATTAAATCTGGTCCCGGCTATCCTATAGGGCTGCCTACCGAAGATGATGAAGTTTGGCGTGAGAAAAAGCCAATCAAATATATTCCACTTCAATCTAGAGAAGGTGACTACGCCGTTTTTCTGCGCAAAGACGCAATCGAAGTAGAGATTGAAAAACAAAAAATGGTTATCGTCCCTCAAAGCTCTATTCTTATGCTTTATAGAGATGACGATTTACTTAGCTAATCTCGAATAGTGATACAAAATAACGTTTAACGAAAGGTTTGCATGGAA
>JBHEKZ010000183.1:0-5351 GCA_041859025.1 Melioribacteraceae bacterium
TATGGTGTGCAGTTTCATCCGGAAGTTGCCCATACACAGTTTGGCAAAAGGATATTGGACAATTTCATTTTTGAAATTTGCGGCTGCAAAGCAGATTGGACACCGGAACATTTCATTACAGAGGAAATTGAAGAAGTAAAAACAAAAGTTGGCGGCAAAAAAGTTATTTGTGCATTAAGCGGCGGAGTTGATTCATCTGTTGCTGCAATTTTGATTCATAAGGCTGTGGGCGAGCAGCTTGTCTGCATTCACGTAGATCACGGTTTAATGCGCAAGAATGAAAGCGAAGCCATCATTAAAATGTTTGATGATCATTACAATCTACATGTAGTACATATTGATGCTTCGGAGCTATTTCTTTCCCGTTTGGCAGGTGTTACCGAGCCGGAAATGAAAAGAAAAATTATTGGCAATTCGTTTATAGAAGTTTTTGAAACAGAAGCAAAAAAGTTTTCCGATGCGGAATTTTTGGTGCAAGGTACTTTGTATCCGGATGTAATCGAATCAGTTTCTGTTAAGGGACAATCTGTTACAATTAAAACACATCACAACGTAGGTGGTTTACCCAATAGAATGAATCTCAAACTCATAGAGCCTTTCCGTGAACTGTTTAAAGATGAAGTTAGGGCCATAGGACGTGAGTTAGGTTTACCGGAAATGTTTATAAAGCGTCACCCGTTTCCGGGCCCCGGGTTGGCTGTTCGCGTGCTGGGTGAAATCACAAAAGAACGCTTGGATATTTTACGTGAAGCGGACGATATTTTTATCAACGCTTTGCATGAATTCAATTTTTATGATAAAATTTGGCAAGCGTTTGCCGTTTTATTACCTGTTCAAACAGTAGGTGTAATGGGCGATTGCCGCACTTATGAGAATGTTGTCGCTCTCCGTGCTGTAACTTCGACAGATGGAATGACGGCAGACTGGTTCCGTTTCGACGGAGATTTCTTGGAAAATGTATCAAATAAAATAATCCTCTCCGTTCGTGGTGTGAATAGAGTTGTTTATGATATAAGCTCTAAGCCCCCCGCGACTATCGAGTGGGAATAAAATCCCTTTGGGGTAAACATGAAAGTAAAAGAATTACCCATCGATGACCGTCCGCGCGAAAAATTAGTTTTGCGCGGCGTACAAAGTCTTTCCAATGCTGAACTAATTGCTATTCTGCTGCGCACCGGAACTAAAGGTCAGTCCGTTATTGAAGTTGCTCAAGAGCTGATCAAAAAGTATAACGATTTGAATTTCCTCATGTCACAATCCCACGATGCACTCAAAAATTTCCACGGAATAGGAAAGGATAAGGCTGCGACATTACTCGCAGCGTTTGAACTGAGTAGAAGAGTAGATTCCGAAAAGAAGTGGATGTTCTCTAAAAATATTGCTTCTCCAAAAGATGTTGCCGAAATTTTTATTCCACTTTTACGTGATGAGCTAAAGGAACAGTTTTTTGTAATCTGTTTAAGCACATCGAATAAAATTATAAAATATGAACGCATTTCTGAGGGCAGTCTGAATAGCAGTGTTGTTCAGCCTAGAGAAGTTTTTAAGGTTGCTATCGAGAATAGTTCGGCAAATATTATTTTACTTCACAATCATCCCAGTGGAAATTTAGAAGTCAGCAACGAAGATATTTTACTAACGAGAAAAATGGTAGAAGCCGGTAAAAATCTGGAAATTCAAGTATTTGATCATGTGATAATAGCCGGAAATTCTTACACAAGTATGGTTGAAAAGAGAATTATTTGAGTAAAGAAGAAAAAGAGACGTGAATTTGGCGTTTCTCTGGATAAAAAAATCTTTATATTTGCCCCCAGAAAAATCTCATCAATAAAAGGAGTTAGTAATGAAGAAACTGATCAACAAAGCCCTTGTGGCAGTGCTGATTGCCGGTGCTATCGGTTTTACTGCTTGCAGCGGTGTTTCTGAGGAACAGATGGCTCAGTTGGATGCACTTCGTTCCGAAGTAAAGGCGTTAGAAAAAGAAGTTAATGGATTGAAATCAGAGAAATCAGCTCTCGAAAGAGAAATTGCTGAAAAGAATTCAAAATTAGATCAGTGCAATAAAGAAAAAGCTGAAACAAAGAAAAACCTTGAAAAAATCGGTTTGTAAAAAGAACAAAGGAGAAAAAATGAAATCAATTAGATTATTAGTGTTGGGTGCATTCTTCTTTGTTTTTGCAGCAAATATTTTTGCTCAAGAAGAAATGACAAAGGATGAATGGCAAAGCGAAATTAATCGCTTAACTGAAAAAAGAATTGCTCTAACAACAGAATTAAACTCACTGAAAAGTGAAGTCGCTAGTCTTAAAAAAATTCGCGATGGACTAAAAACTTTTGATCAGTGTACTAATGAATTGTATACAATGATCAACGCTACAAAAGCAGATATTGATAATTTCAGAAAACAATTAGATGCTCTTTCAGCAAAGATTGATGCTAAAGAAGCTCCAAAAGCAGATCGTCAAGCTGAACTTGATGCAATGAAGAAGAGCAAAATTTCTGCACTACCGGAATTCTTTGATAAAGTTCATAACCAATTACAAAGAAAGCTTGATGCTTGGGAAGAAAAACCAAAAGAAATTTCTTATGAAGTTGTAAAGGGCGACCATTTATGGGGAATTGCTAAGAAAAAAGATCATTATGCAAATCCATTTGCTTGGCCTATTATTTACAAAGCAAACCGCGATCAAATTAAGAATCCGGATTTGATTTTCCCGAAACAAATGTTCCAAATTCCTAATTTGACTGAAGAAGAAAAATCTAAATACGAAAAGATTAGAAGAAATTACAAACCGGCTCCGGCAACACAAACACAAGAACCGGTTAAGTAAGGAATTGATTTTATAAAGTGAGTACGTTCGAAAATTATAAAGCCCTTTTCATTTCGGTGAGAAGGGCTTTTTATGTTTTGTAAAAACAAACATTACGGAGGTTGTTACGCAGCACGAAAAAGCTATTAAACTAGAGGGAGTGGATCTACTTTCATTTCTTGGATTCAACGACGGAAATATTAAGCCGATTGAGGAACGATTTTCTGCAAATGTAATTGTTCGTGGTGATAATGTTTTTGTGCAAGGTGTGGCAGACGAAGTTGAAGCCATTGAGAAAATTATAAAAGAAATGACTTTTGTGCTGAATACTACAGGTAAACTCTCGCCGAATGATGTCTATACAATTATCGACTTGACGATGCAAGGTAAAGAGATTATTAACGGTAACGAGTTTGATAGCATAGTTTTGTATTCCAAGAAAGATGTAATAAAAGCCAAGACACCAAACCAAGTAACATATTGGAAGGCTGTAAGAGAGAATGATATTTGTTTTGCCATTGGTCCGGCTGGAACCGGTAAAACTTATTTAGCAGTCGCCTTCGCGGTTGCCTCATTAAAAAAGGGGGCAGTAAGAAAAATTGTTTTAGCCCGCCCTGCAGTAGAAGCCGGTGAGAGTTTGGGCTTTTTGCCGGGAGATTTCAAGGAAAAAATTGACCCGTATCTTCGTCCTCTATATGACGCTCTTGAGGAAATGATCCCGGGAGAACAGCTGAAAAATTATCTTGAAAAAGGAATAGTTGAAATTGTTCCTCTAGCTTTTATGCGCGGCAGAACTTTGAACAATGCTTATGTTATTTTAGATGAAGCTCAAAACGCAACGGCCATGCAGATGAAAATGTTTCTAACAAGACTCGGCCCGAATTCAAAAGCAATTATTACCGGAGATATTACCCAAATCGATTTGCCTAGCTATTCGCAGAGCGGATTGGTTCAAGTGAAGGAAATACTTAAGAATGTTGATGGTGTTGCTTTCATATATTTCGAAAAAGTAGATGTAGTTCGCCATAAACTTGTTAAAGACATAATCGAAGCATATGAAGAACATTACTCTGCCGGGAACAAAAATCCTTAATCGAATTTTTTGCTTTCTTCCCAGTACTTGTCCATCTCAGTTAGATTGGATTCTGACATTTTCTTTCCCAATCCGGTAATCTTTTTTTCAACGTAACTAAACCGCTTAATAAATTTCTCGTTTGTTAGGCGTAACGCGTTTTCAGGATTGATGCCAAGGAATCGTGCATAATTTGTTAGTGCGAAAAAAACATCGCCTAATTCTTGTTCAAGTTTTGTCTGATTGCCTTCAGCTTCCATCTCATGCATTTCTTCAATTTCCTCAATCACTTTTTTCCATACATCTTCTTTCTTTTCCCAATCGAAACTAACCTTTGAAGCTTTTTCCTGTAGTCTATAGGCACGGGCTAATCCGGGTAATTGTTTCGGAACTCCTTCTAAAACGGAATCACGTCCTTCGGCAAGCTTAATCTCTTCCCAATTCCTTAAAATTTCTTTAGTGTCTTTAACTTCAACATCACCAAACACGTGCGGGTGGCGTCGAATTAATTTCTCTGTAATAGAATCAATAACTTGTTCAGTGTTAAAGGTCTTATTGTCTTCCCCAATTGCAGAATGAAATACGATATGCAAAAGTAAATCTCCCAATTCTGCCTTTAGCTCTTGGTAGTCCTTTTGGTCTATGGCTTCAATCATTTCGTAAGTCTCTTCCAGAGTGGCTGCTTTAATTGAATCGTGTGTTTGTTCTTTGTCCCAAGGGCACTCTTCTCTAAGTTTTCTCATAATCTCGTACAATTTCTGGAATTTCTCGCCTACCATGATTTCTCCTTTATTTGTGTGCAAAGATAAGTCATTGACTTATTCGTTAAAAGGGAAACATAAAAATCAGTATCACTTATATTAAGCCAACTATAAATCTAGATCGTTCCATTTTCTCCTGATCTTGCTCTTACTCATGATCTTGATCGCTCTTGTGATCACTTCTGAAATGTGATCAAGATTAAGATTAGGATCAAGATCAAGATTAATAAAATCAATATATTTGTATTATTAATTAGGAGAAAAAATGTTCGAAGAAAAAATCAAAGAAATTACTGGACAAGAACTTCCGACAGCACCAAAGCCGCTCGCGGCTTACATCCCTGCTCAAATATCTGGGAATTTAGTTTTTACTTCTGGCCAGCTCCCGATGAAGGATGGAAAGCTAATAGCAGAAGGTAAGGTTTCCGGAGTAGTATCTGAAGAAGTTGCAATACAATGTGCTCAGCAATGCGCTGTAAACTGTCTTAGCGCAGTTAAAAGTGTAATTGGTGATCTTGAAAAAATTGACCAGATAGTAAAATTAGTCGTTTTTGTTAACTCATCTGCCGGTTTTAGCGGTCAGCCGAAAATTGCAAATGGAGCTTCAGAATTTTTAGTTCAAGTATTCGGCGATCAAGGTAAACACGCCAGAAGTGCAGTTGGTGTAAGTGAACTTCCTCTAAACGCACCGGTTGAAATTGAAATGAT
>JBHEKZ010000188.1:0-4061 GCA_041859025.1 Melioribacteraceae bacterium
ACTTTATAAAAAATATTCTTCTGCGGAAAAAGGAAGCAACTTTGGAGCTGTTTTAAGAGCTGAGTCAAATGCTAACGGTGAATATACTTTCCCAAAAGTTGAAGAAGGCGTTTATGTTGTAAGCGCAGAACTAAAAACAGATAAAAGCAATCCGGCAATAACTTATCCAGCCGTTTGGTATGATAACGCTTCCGAAATCAAACTCGCAAAAGAAATAGAGATAACCAAAACAACTCCTAAGTTTGAAATCAACATTGCTCTTAAGAAAACCGTAAAAGTACCCGAGCCGCCGATTATAATTATCTATTCAAATTCATTTACGCTTACGGTTGGCGAAGTATTCAATTATCAAGTGAATGAAAAACTGCGCGCACCGGCAATTCAAAATCCAAGTTATTCATTCGGAAAAGCTCCGGAAGGAATGACTATTGATGCAGCTACAGGAAAAATTGCATGGACACCAGCCAATGCCGGCGAATATTTTGCTGAGGTCTATGTAAAATCCGGTGAAGCTAAAGCTGCAATTGAAATACTGAGCTTCTCGGTTGTTGATTTCTACGGCAGCGTTGCGGGTGTTGTTACAAATGAAGAGGGAAAACCACTTGCCGGAATAGCTGTTACGCTTTATAAAAAAATTACGGTCTCACAAAAAAATTCTTACGTTTCCGGATACACCGGCTACACAAAGGAAGATGGTTCTTACGTAATTGAAAAAGTAACCGGCGGCGAATATTTCGTATGTGCCAGACAAGCTCTTGAAAAATCAAATGTAAAACCAAGCGATTTGTATCAAACAGTTTGGTATATTGATGCCGCTTCAATTGATAAAGCGACTCCAATAAAAGTTGCCGATAAAAACAAAGTGGTTGTCGATTTTAAGATGAAGAAATTTGTTGTTCCAACATCGGTAGTTGCGGCCGTAAGCGGAAAAGTAACAAACAGCGACGCTAAACCCATTGCCAACGCGTATATAATTGTTACACTTGTAAATCCTACGGTTAACGGTTCGGTCGTTTCAAACTCTTCTGTTCAGTGCGTAGATTATCAGTCATCAGTATTGGGTGTTTTTAACAATGTCGCTTTCAAAACTGTTACGGATAAAGAAGGAAATTATAAAGTATCTCTTCCAATAAACAATACTTATACCTTTTCAAGTTTTGCTGAGGGTTACAATCTTCAGTATTACAAGGAAACAAGTAATGTTCTTGAAGCAAGGAAGATTGAACTGAAAACCGAATTGACCGGAATTGATTTTATATTAACTCCACTGCCGGTTGCTAAAGGGATTATAGGCGGAAAAGTTGTTAATTCAACCGGTGCCGCTGTTCCTTCAAAAGTTTCTTTGATTTCTGTAAAGGTTGATGCACAGAATAACCTAGTTGGAATTAACCGCTCCAGAAGCACCAACACAGATAATAACGGTGAATTTGTTTTTGATAAAGTTGCCAACGGAAGCTATTACTTACAAGCAATTCCGTTAAAAGAATTTATGCCCGCATATTACAGTTCAAAAGATTGCGGAGTAAAAGAAGCTAAGCTTGCGGAACAAATTGTTGTTAAGAACGAAGAAACAATTAAAGGTCTTCTTGTTTGTGTTAAAGACATTCGTGTAAGCGGCGGCGGAAAGATTTCCGGAAAAATTAGTGAAGCAAACGGAAATCCGCTCGATGGCGTTATTGTCTTTGCGGAATCTCAAAACGGCGATGAAAGTTCTTACGCTGTCAGCGATGCAAACGGATTGTATGAAATTGCCGATTTAAGCGTTGGTGTTTATAATGTCTCTGCCGATAAGCTTGGATTTGTTGCAGCATCAACAACAAACGCGGTTATTGATTACGCAAAGAACGCGTTTAACGCATCGGTTGATTTAACTTTGCCGAAAAATTCTACTACGGATGTAGAAAATCAAAACGAAATTCCTACCGGATATGCGTTAAACCAAAACTATCCTAATCCGTTTAATCCGGAAACAACTATAAGCTATCAAATTCCAACAGCGGGATTTGTTACACTAAAAGTATTTGATGTTCTTGGAAATGAAATAACCACACTTGTAAATGAATACAAACAAGCCGGAACATACAATGCGGCATTCAACGCGCGTCAGATCGAGCAGAGTCGAGAGATGCCAAGTGGAATTTATTTCTACAGATTAACATCCGGCAATTATTCTGAAGTTAAGAAGATGATGCTGATTAAATAAAATTACCCGCCAACGAAAATTAAAGGCTGTTGCCCTAATTGAGCAGCAGCCTTTTTTGTTATATCTACTTTGTAAGTAGCGGGGTTTCCGCAAAGAAAGAGGAAAAGTGGCTTTACGCATCAAAAACGCAATTTTACATCATCCGGAAGGGATCTGACACTAAGCGGAAGCCATCTGCACTAGCCGGGGCTCATCTTACATTCGCCGGAAATGATCTTACAGTGTCCGGAACTCATCTCACACCGTCCGGAAGTAATCTTACAGTGTCCGAAACTCATCTTGCAACTTCGCAAAGTGATCTTACAGCGTGCGGAAGACATCTTACGCCGTCCGGAAGCGATCTTACAGTGCCCGGAACCCATCTTACACGCATCGGGACTGATCTTGCAGTATGCGGAAAAGAACTTGCAGCGCTTGGAAATCTATTTACACAGTACGGCGGGGAATTGACAAGGTGAACTTAGCGGATGGTAAGATTAAAAAAAGAAGCCGCACCGCACGGTACGGCTCTTAATTTCATAATTATTTGCTTGCAAGTTCATCGTAAGCTTTTTCAAGATTCATTTTACGCGCGCCCTGCCAGCGCTCCTTAAGATTAGCAAAGCCCGGTATTTCAGCCGCCGCTGCAATTTCTTCCTTGCTTTTTCCTTTATTAATTTCACCATCAACAAACTCCGCCAGCGCGCCAAGATACTTTTGCATCGAAACTAAATCGCTAATATTTCCGATTAAGAGATCATCGCTAATTGCGTGACCGAAAATGAAAAGCGTGTCTTTTTCATAATGCTTAATAATCTTTCCAAGCGTTTCGTACCAAGATTTAATTGAACCGCCCCCGTTGGAATCTATAAAGGGGAAAGTCTGATTGAAAACTAAATCGCCGACGTGAGCAATGTTAGCCTCTTCAAAGTGAATTACTGAATCTCCGCCGGTATGTGCCGGACCGAAATATTTTGCAGTAACTTTTTCTTTTCCAATTTCTTCGCTCCATGTGTTCGTAAAAGTAGCAGTAGCGTAGGCCTGCGGTTTGGCGGTATCTTTTTTGTCATTCTTTTCTTGAAGCGCTTTGCAGTTTTCGTGCGCAACAATTTTGCCGGCGTAATCTTTTAAAAAAATATTTCCCGATGTATGATCGCCATGATGATGAGTGTTAAAAAGAATATCAATTTTACGCGGAGTTTTTTGTTGCAATGCGGCAATTAAATTTTTTGCCGTTTCGGGATATTGAGAATCAATTACAACAACTCCCTCCTTGGTTGCATACCAGCCAATAGTTCCGCCCCGCTCTGTAAAAATCCCGATGTTATTTCTTAGTTCCTTAAAGCTATATGTCTGCGTCTGAAAATTTGCGAATAGTTTATTTGAACCAAGAAATAGTCCGCCGCTTAAAACTGCGCCGGCACGTAAAAATTCTTTACGGGTAATTTTCATCTTGTTCCCTTTAATTGGTTTTGTGTAGAGAATATTCTTTTGATAATTTACAGCATAACAGTTTTTAGATGCAACAAGTTCTTTATTAATATAGAAAGGATATTAAATGAAGAAGTGTACACAGCTGCTTTTCGCTTTGATGTTAACAGTATCTGTTTCTTTTGCGCAGACACCGCAGAAACCTGCAGAGAAAAAACAGTTTATTTATGTTCTCCATCTTGTACCACAATTTCTTGATCTGAAAAATTGGAGCGATGCGGATAATAAAGCTGTCGGCGATCATTTCGCGCGGCTTCAGAAAATGCAAAAAGAAGGAACACTAATACTTGCCGGCAAAACAGATAATTGGGATGAAAAAATGTTCGGCATTGTTGTTTATGAAGCTGAGTCGTTTGATAAAGCAAAAGAAATCGCCGACTCCGATCCG
>JBHEKZ010000316.1:0-4756 GCA_041859025.1 Melioribacteraceae bacterium
TCATTCTTCTTCCGAGTATAAATGCTTTGCTTTCTCGGCAGAAGTTACTAAGCCTTTTATCATAGAAGAACTAAATCCGGCGTGTTCCATTTGGTTTAATCCGGAAATTGTAATTCCCATAGGTGTAGTAACTTTATCAACTTCTCCTTCGGGATGAACTCCATTTTCAATTATTAAGGATGCAGCTCCTTTTGCGGTTTGTGCAGCCATGAATAAAGCGTCTTCGGCATGGAACCCAATTTCGATTCCGCCTTGAGATGCGGCGCGTATAGCTCTTAAAAAGAAAGCTATACCGGAAGCACACAAAGCCGTAGCCGGAACCATTAGCTCTTCATGTATGACGACTGTCTTGCCAAGCTGATCGAAAATAACTTTAGCTGTCTCAAGTGCGTGATGATCTTCATCATTGGCGCTAATGCATGTCATAGATTGCTGAATTGCAATCGCAGTATTAGGCATTACACGGATAACAGGACACTTCTTAGTCAACTTACCTTTTATTTGTTTAATCCACGCCCCTGTTACAACAGAAAGAACAATGTGCTTTTCTTCACTCAAAACACTTTCAATTTCTTCAAGAAGTCCGTTTAGCTGCTGTGGAGTAACGCAGATAATAATTATCTCCGATTGTTTAACCGCTTCCAGATTATTAGAAGTAGTGTTAAATCCTCTTTCGGCAAACCTTGCAAGCAGTTCATCGGATTTTCGTGTTAAAAATAATTGTGAAGATTTATATAAGCCGCTTTTCACTAATCCGTTAGCTATTGCCGAACCGATATTCCCGCAGCCAAGTATTGCTATTTTCTTTTTAGTCATTAGTTATGCCATCAATTAATTTCGAATGAAGCTGAAACTACAGCTGTAATTTCTTTTTCTATTGAAGTAACATCGTTGGTTCCGTAATCGGAAACCATATTGGAATTTCTAGGAGTTATTTGAATTACACCCATGCGTGCATTGCGAAGCGGCCCCAAGCTTCTTCCTGTTGATTCGGCAATCTTTTCAGCTCTATCCATTGCGTTCTTTGCAGCTTCAGCTTGAATTGTGATTTTTAGATCATCCAGCTTGGTGTAAAGATATTCCGGCATATCGGTAGCAATATCAAGTCCTTTCTCTACAAGAGAACTTAACGAAACTGAAAGCTCTTTAATCTTTTGAACATCGTTGGAACGAGCTTCAAAACGCTGGCTATAAACGTAATACAAAATGTTTGAAGTCTGAACACCGCTGGCATTTGTTTCATAAACCGGATAACCGTTAATACCAAAAACTTCTATTTGATCTTTTGCAAAGCCTTTGCTTTCCAGAAACTTCAATACAGAGGGCAGCTGATTCTGAACAATCTGATAGGCAGTCTTTCTATCGGCGCTTGTTGCCTGTAATGTTCCCCTTTGAATGCCGAGATCGGAAACAATTGATTTTTTTGCAGAACCGGTAACAGTTATTGTTTGGTCGGCATTCTTTGTAGATTTCCACACAAGCGAAAAAATCAGCACTGCAACGATTAATGAACCGCCTAGAATTCCGGCAACGGTAAAAAATGTGTTTTTGTTTTCCATGTTAGCCCTTATTTGAAATTTATTTAAGCAGAACCATTTTCTTGGTTTTAATGTACTCTCCGGCTTCAAGATAGTAAAAGTAAATGCCACTGGAAAGATTTGAACCATCAAACTCAACTGTATAACGCCCCGGCTCTTTAAATTCGTTCACTAAAGTCGATATTTTTTCTCCGAGTGAATTAAAAACAGAAATTGTAGCATTCACAGCTACTGGCAAATCGTAAACTATTTTTGTCTTGGGATTAAACGGATTAGGATAGTTCTGCTCCAAGGAAAATTCGGTTGGAATCTTGTCGTTTTCTACTAGCTTGTTTGGCAACCCAAAGTGTGAAGTATTAAAATATTCCGCTGCAATTTTTGCCAAATATTTTAGATAGGTTACATTTTCTTTTTGTTTCATTCCAACATATGCAAGTTGTGCAAATACGATTTCCTGAGTATCGCCGGGAGCCATATTAAACGGACCGGAATTAATCTGAAACTGTCTGTCTCTATTTTGATCCAGTATTTCATCTAGCCAGCCGGTATTACTTTTAGGATCGCCAGAATAGGGAAATCTTGTTTGAATATCTGTTGTTAGATCAACAAACGGCTGACCGGTCCACATATTCAGACCAAGCAAAGCTTGATAATAATTTTTAGGATTGGCTGGCGCCGGATCGCAAGAAGGGCAAACATAACGCTTAGGAAATGGATTGAACGAAGACATTTTCAAATTCTTTTTCCCAAAAAATTTCTTTCCATTTGCGATTACATAATCCCCAGACAAGCCATCAACTGTTGGACCTTTTAATAAAACATAGCCGGTTACCGGCAGATAACTTCCTACTGCAGTTTCCGAATCGGAGCCGTTATATAAATAGCCAAGATTAAGAGTTGTATCGCAGCCAACTAAATCATTTACAACTTCACCTATATCAACATCACAAAACATTCCTATATACATGTCTTTGATAAATTGAGTTTTGCTTTTATTGATTAGCTTGAAACTTTTAAAAATGCAGTTCCTCAATTGCGACTGATGAGAGTATGCCCAGATAGTTACCTGAAGCTCCAACCCGGTAGGTTTTGAAGAAAAAGGAAAATTAACACCCGAATTATTATTCGGAAGCTGATCATTGGCCACAAACCATAATGTTTGATTTGCATCCGGGTAACCTGGAATATCCAATCCTTCTGTGAATTTGTTATCACCATTTACATCTTTAAACGGGGCTCCCAGATTTACCGGCCATTTCGAAAAATCATGGACATATTGCTGTCTAATTTCAGCTTCACTTCTATTTTCATCTTTTACTTCTGTGTCAACACTTAAGAATGGATAGTCCGGACGAACTCTAAAAATTTTTATTTCTCCAGCCGGCTGCTGTAAATTTCCTTCTGAATCAATCCAACCGGATTTTAGACTGGAAGAATATTTCGTTCCGCCTATTCTAATTTCAGAATCGACCAATCCACCCCAATGAAGACCGGATGTATAGTAAGTGAACTTCTCTGTTGCGAGAGGAAGTTTGAATCCTGAGAGACCGGTTTTATAATCGATGTCCATTCTTCCATCATCATATACAAAAGTAGAAATGTTATTTATATTTACTTTGGAATATGGCTGTGCATAAAGTTGATGTGCTATTAGAAACGGAGTCAGCACAAAAATCAAAAGGCGAAATTTCATATTCCCTCCGTTACTACTTAATTAATATCATTTTCTTTGTTTCCGAATAACTATTAGCTTGAATTCTGTAGAAATAAACTCCGCTTGTTACTTGAGAATTCCGAATTGAGAATTTAGAATTATAGGTTCCGGCTTGCTTAACCTCATCAACCAGAGTTACTATTTCCCTTCCCAAAACATCGTAAACTTTTAGAGTAACATGAGAGCTTTGCGGAATAGAGTAACTGATGGTTGTTTCCGGGTTAAATGGATTGGGATAATTGTTTGAAAGTGAATAATCGTCTGGAATACTTTCATCTTTCAGATCGGTAAAACTGCTTTTGTTAAATTCAAAAACATCGTTTACACTTAATTCTTTCTTAGTAATAATTCTAACCACTGTACCTGCCGGCGGCGGATTGCCGTTTTTATCCGCATCTACAAACACAAAGCTTGAAAGATCATTCACATTTTGTTTAACTACCCCATTATCATAAGCCATATTAAATTGTTTGCCAACCCCGCCGGATTGTACACAAGCATTCTTAAACGCATCGTATTCTGCCGTCGCACTGCTCTTATTAATTACTTTCAATCCTCTCATTCTTAAACTTGTCATTAAGTTAATTTCTGTATCAAGCTTAGATGCCCAGTAGTTTGGCCCGCTGGAATATATGTCTGGGCTTATTGGAATAAGTTTGATATCATCTTTAGTGTCGTTAGGTGTGTTCACTCCTATTTTCCAGATTTCAATAGGTATTTGAATTATTACTTTATCTGAAGTAAGCGCATAACTTCCTTCAGATGTAAATCTAATTTCATAATCACTAAAATCATCGTAAGAGGTTAGTAAAATACCTCCGCCGGGCACTTTTAAATAATATTTATCTCTTTCGTTGTTAATTCCGGTGTAGTTGGGATCATTCCATACATGATTACCCAAGAAGTCCTTGCCTTTTTCATCGAACTCATTAGTAGTTAAATCTTTGCCGCTGTAAGCCACTTCTACAATTCCCAAACCATTATCTCTAACTCCCTTATTGGGTTGTAAAAGTAAAAATTGAAACCCATCAGCTTTAGGCATCCATGAATCCAAGTAGTAATAATAATTTTCTTGAACTAAGCTCTGATTTGAAAGAATGTCTTTGCCGAGAGTTTTATCCAATAAATTCCATACAAAATTACCGTTTGAAGATTTAAAATTAATTTGATAATTGTGATCGGTTAATTGTGCTGGATTTGCCACATAGATTTTACAATTATCCTTGGTGTAATTCAGTTTTGATTGAACCAAAATTTGATCTTTATAATTAATTCCCGGTTCATTTTTTCTAAATTCTGTTGTAAGCACAGTCAGAGGTGTCTCATAACTTTTTCTGTTGATAATTGTTTGTGTACTAACCTCCGGTGAAACGTAGTAAGCACTAACAGCAAATGAATATGGTTTTCCTTTTACGAAATCAATGTTAGCTAAATTGTCTTTACTAAATTTGAATGAGTAAGATAACCCGATGTCATTTCCAAATTGTTCGGCCCTTTCCTCTGT
>JBHEKZ010000288.1:0-4991 GCA_041859025.1 Melioribacteraceae bacterium
ACCACACTCAAATTGACAAACTACTCGAAGTACATAAAAATTACATTTACGGCGCAAATTCCAGAGATTATTTAACAAGTACAACTACCGCCTATAATCCAGTATTTACAAGCGGAGCTGCAACTACCAGTTTAATTTATCAATTGAGAGGAAGCAGTTCGGGTAAAGATGTCATCGTCGCTATTAATTTTGCTGGGACCGCTCTTGACTGCTGGGTTGGTGTTAATACTTCATCATCTCCCGAAGGAACTGTATTAGGGGATCAAATAGGAAATGCAACACTCTCAACATTAACCGTATCAGGGGGAAGAGTAAATATAAAATTGCCCGCACGAAGCTATGCAGTTTGGGTTGAAAATGTTGCGGCTTTACCTGTTGAGTTGGTTACGTTTGATGTTATACAAGAGGGAAATAAAATTAACTTAGAGTGGAAGACTGCAACCGAAGTAAATAACTACGGATTTGAGGTAGAGAAAAAATCTAAAACTAGTGAATGGAATAGAATCGGATTCGTTCAAGGACACGGAAACAGCAATTCACCAAAAGAATATTCATTTTTAGATCAGGTTTATGAGAACGGAAGTTATTCTTACAGGTTAAAACAAATAGATTTTGATGGCATATATGAATACAGCAATGTTCGTAGTGTAGATGTTAGTAGTTTAGCTGAGAAGCTAATTCTTGAGCAAAACTATCCGAATCCATTTAACCCAAGAACAGTAATAAGATACGAATTATCATCAACCAGTCACATTAAGATCAGTGTATTTGATGCTTTAGGGAAAGTAATAACTGATTTAGTAGATGAAACAAAGCCGGCAGGAAAGTATGAAGCAGAATTTGATGGAAGCAAATTAAGCAGCGGAGTTTACTTTTATCAGTTGATTAGTGGTGTGAAAATTTTGAGCAAACAGATGATGTTAGTAAAATAATATTAAGAGTCACAAAACGAATTTTTAATGTAAAACTACAGAAGGCGGTTGATTTGCTAATAGTAGATTCATTAACAAAAAATACATTAGTAAAGAACATTACCGCTCTTTCGCTTTTACAATTGCTGAATTATGTGTTTCCATTTGTTACAATTCCTTATGTTGTACGTGTTTTAGGTGTTGAGAAATTCGGGGTTGTTAGTTTCGCTTCTGCATTTATTGGTTATTTTTATTTACTGATAGACTTCGGTTTTAATTTTTCAGCAACTAAAGAAATTTCCATCAATCGGGACAATAAACAAAAAGTTTCCGAAATCATTGTTTCCGTATATATTGTAAAGGGCGTCTTATTTTTAACGGCAAGCCTGATATTTGCTGTATGCCTTTATACTGTTCCATTGTTCGCTAACGATAAACTACTTTACTTTTTCAGTTTTATTTCTGTTGTAGGAACTTTACTTTACCCTCAATGGTATTTTCAGGGTATTGAAAAAATGGGAGTTGTTACATTTGTAACATTCGTTTCGCGACTATTAATAGTGATATTGATATTTACATTCATAAGAGATGCAGAAGATTACAAATTGTATGCACTTTTGACGAGCGGCGGCACTATTCTTATAGGATTGGTAAGTGTTGCTATTTTAACTGAGCATATAACAAAAATACATCTTCCTCCATTTTCTATAATATCCAGAACGTTTAAAGAAAGCAGTGTTATGTTTATTTCAACTGTCTCAATAAATTTATACACAACATCAAATACATTCATATTGGGATTATTCGCATCTCCCTCGATAGTTGGATATTGGTCAGCTGCCGATAAGTTGAGGTTAGCCGCACAGGGAATAATGTCTCCAATAACACAAGGTTTATATCCGCATATGTCGGCTAAATTCAATAGATCGAAAGAAATAGCAATAAATTTTTTAAGAAAAAGCTTATATCCGATTACCGGTTTGGGGATAGCTGTTTCATTGCTACTATTAATCTTTGCCGAACCAATAGTTGTACTTACTCTTGGCAGAAGTTTTGTAAATTCAATAATAATTTTGAAGATCATCTCGTTCTTGCCATTTATTATACTGCTGAGTAATATTTTTGGGGTGCAAATATTGCTGAATCTAAATGGCAGCAAAGAATTTAGTTTGATTGTTTTATCTGCCGGTATTTTTAATCTATGCCTTTCGCTTATACTTGTTCCAAAATTACTGGCAACAGGGACAGCAATTTCCGTAATGGTTACCGAAATTATTGTCACATCATTAACTGCATATTATGCGAAAATTAAACTGAATGCTGCCGATGGTGTATGATTATCTAGTAATTGGAGCCGGCTTTCGGGTGCTGTAATGGCAGAGAGAATTGCCTCACAATTAAATAAAAAAGTTTTGGTTGTAGAGAAGAGAAACCATATTGGAGGCAATGCTTATGATGAATTAGATGATTATGGAATATTAATTCATAAATATGGGCCTCATATTTTCCATACCAACAGTAAGGAGGTTTTTGACTATTTATCTCAGTTCACGGAGTGGAGATTTTATGAGCACAAAGTACTTGCTAAACTAGGTGAGGAATTATACCCAATCCCAATTAATAGAATCACGCTCAATAAACTTTATAAACTTGATCTGAAAAATGACGAAGAAGCAGCTAATTATTATGAAAGCATAAAAGAAAAAAGATACCCGATAAAGAATTCGGAGGATATAATAGTAAATCAATTAGGTATGGATTTGTTTGAAAAGTTTTTTAAGAATTATACTAAGAAACAATGGAATTTGGAACCAAAAGATTTATCACCATCAGTTTGCGGAAGAATACCAGTACGTATTAATGATGACTGCCGCTATTTTACAGATAAATATCAGTTCATGCCAAAAGATGGTTATACAAAGATGTTTGAAAGGATGTTGAGTCATAAGAATATAGATATTCTGCTAAAGACAGATTACAAATCTGTTCTTAATGAAATTAAATATGAAAAGATGATTTATACCGGACCAATTGATTATTATTTTGATTACAAATTCGGAAAACTGCCATATAGATCGATAAGATTTGAATGGGAAAATCATCAAATAGATAAATATCAGAATGCTGCGGTTATTAACCATGTTGATGCAAAGATTCAATTTACGAGGGTAACCGAGTACAAATATATCACAGAGCAAAACTCGAATTATACTTCGATTTCGAAAGAATATCCTCAATTAGAAGGTGAGCCATTTTATCCCGTACATACGGAAGAAAACAAGAAATTATATAGTTCGTATTTCAAAGAAACTGAAATGCTAAAAAACGTTATGTTTTGCGGCAGATTGGGAGAATACAAATATTACAATATGGATCAAGCAGTGGCAAAATCATTATATGTTTTTCAACAACTGTATGACTAAGATGAAAGATAGAATTTGTGTAGTAGTTGTTACTTACAATAGAATTCAACTGCTCCAGGAGTGTGTACTAGCTCTTAGAGAACAAACCAAAAAACTGGATGGAATTATTGTAGTTAATAATAACAGCATTGATGGGACAAAGGAATGGCTTGAAAATCAATTAGATTTAATTTCAATTCATCAACCCAATTTAGGTGGTGCCGGTGGTTTTCATAACGGAATGAAAATGGCACATGAATTAGGTTATGACTGGATATGGTTTATGGACGATGATTGTTTGCCTGACAAGTATGCGTTGAAAAACTTATTTCAAAATGACCTGCAGCCCTATTATGTTTATAATTCTCTTGTACTATCTAAATCAAATAGCGACATAATAAATTTTGGACTATATGATAGTATTGAAAGAAAATATTTTCTAAAATTCAGTCAACTTGAAAAAAAAGAATTTGTCAATGGGGGATCTTTTTTTAATGGCAGTCTTTTCTCAAAACAAGTAATTGATATGTTGGGCCTCCCAATTGCAGATTTCTTTATCTATGGAGATGATTACGAATATTATCTGCGAATTCAGAGTCGCAAAATTCAAATTATTACTTATAAATCCTCAATTGTTCTACATCCCGAACAAAAGTTCAAGTGTATTGGGAGTGGCAAGCTATTTTATCGTTGGTCGTATTTTAATTCAAATAGTACAAAGTATTTCCCTAGAAATGTAATTACTATTTGGTTTTACTATGCTCAATATTCTACGTTAAGATTGTTAAAAACATTAATGTATGACTTAACCGGAATAATAATTATACAACGAAGGGTAGACTTTTTTTTAAAATATATTATCTCAATTATTCAAGCTCCTTTTTTTATTTACAAAATAAGAACTCAACTCAAAAGATGAAATTCAGCAACTACATCAAGAACTATTTGGAGTTTATTGTTTATATCTTCCTTTATAGGGTTTTAAAAAGTTATAAAAAAGAAGAAAACACTCTCTTATTTATTAATACAGGCGAAATTGGAGACTTAGTAGTTTCATCTTTACTTCTTGAGAATGATGAAATACTAAGTTCTTATAAACGGGTTGGCTTTTTAATTAAAGAGCAGTATTTAAATCTGTTTAAGGACTATGCGGGACCTGTCAAATTTATTGGCTATAATTATTCTAAGTACAAATTTTCGATTCTATATAAAATTTGTTTTATCAATAAAATAAGAAAGGCCGGCTATGAAAAAATAATTCATCTTACAGCTGCAAGAGGAATATTAAATGAAGAGATGACTCATTTGTTTGGAGGAAAGGAATATATTGCTATAAGTTCCTTCACAATGTATTTAGGTGCCAGATTAAGTAACTATTTCGATAAAAAATATCAAGTGTTCGTAGGAGCAAGTTTAGTTAATGAGTATGATAAGCATATCGAGTTAATTAAATATCTAAACAAAACACAAAAAGAAATACTTTTTCATAACAAAAAAACTTTCAATGTAAATAAGAAAATATTCCCGGTAGTGCCAAAAGGGATAGTCATAGCGCCATTTACGTCACAAAGAAATCGGGAGTTAGATATTGATATTTGGCGTGAAGTAATAAACTATTTCTCCAGAGATTATTATATAGTTTTATTAGGCTCGAAAGGCCAAAAAAAACATTTAATTG
>JBHEKZ010000516.1:0-2662 GCA_041859025.1 Melioribacteraceae bacterium
TTCTAATTGATGCTCAAACCAAAGCAAGAAACGATTGAAAAAATTAGTTGGTTGTAAATCTTCTTTCTTACCAATACGTGAAGCCAACCAAGGTGTAAGCGTAAACCCAACTAATAAACTTGTAAGAGTAGATGTTACTACCACAACCGAAAACTGTTTGAGCATATCGGCAACAAATACTTGAAGAAAAAGAATGGGTAAGAAAACCACAACGTCAACCAAGGTGATGGATAATGCAGCAAATCCAATTTCCATTCTGCCATCCATTGCAGCAGTTCTTTTTTCTTTTCCTCTGTCTAAATGTTTTTGAATATTTTCTAATACTACCACCGCATCATCCACCAAAACACCTATGATTAAAGACATTGCAAGCAAGGTCATTAGGTTTAATGTGTAACCCAAAAGCCACATTACCGCAAACGCAGTAACTAAGGAAGTTGGAATGGCAACAATTACAATTAATGAATTTCTAAAACTTCTAAGAAATAATAACATTACTAACGAGACCAATAACACCGCTAAAATTAAATCAAAAACAACGGAGTTAACGGCTGCAATCGTGTTATCGGTGCTATCGTCTGCAATAATAAATTTTACATTGGTATTTGCATTTTGTTGTTCGATGGACTTAAATTTTGCACGTACTAATTTTGAAACATCAACAGCATTGGCATCACCTTGTTTTTTCAACATTAAACCAATTCCATTTTTACCATTGTAGCGACTAATAGAAGTCGTTTCTCTTATACCATTAATAACATCTGCTATGTCTTTTACATAAACTGGACTACCTAAAACAGGCATTGCCACCCGAACATTTTTAATATCTTCTAAGGATTTAAATTTTCCAGTTAAACGAACTGAATTACTTTCTTTTTCGGTTTGCACTTTTCCAGCAGGTAAGTCTAAGCCAAAGCGATTAATTGCTTCAACCACCTGAACCATTGAAATTTTATACAATTTCAGTTTGTCTTGATTTATTTTTACTTGTATTTCTCTTTCTTCTCCTCCTAAAACAGTAATCTCTGCAACGCCTTTTATTTGTTGAATTTGTGGCAGATAGTCATCTTTCATTTTTTGATAAAACTCTGTAGCAGATAAATTACTTGTTGCACTAATTGACATTATCGGCAAATCATTTGGCGAAACTTTACTCATTCCAGGACTTAAAATATCTTGTGGTAAATCTTTGCGAATGTTATCAATGTAGCGTTGTGCGTCTTGCATTGACTTATCCAAATCTGTCCCGTATTTCAGATTGGCTATGATGATAGAAGCATTTGGCAACGATTTTGTAACCAAGTAATCTACACCCTCCAAGTTGGATAAAGCATCTTCGATTTTTCGTGAAACGGATGTTTCTACTTCGTTTGGTTCGGCACCAGGGTAAACAGTTTTAATTACAACTACAGGCTGGTTAAAGTCGGGCATCAACTCGTAACTCAAATTTTTATACCCGATAAATCCCAATAATGTAAATACGCTGAAAAGCACTATTATCAGCGAAGGACGTTTGATTGATATTTCTGTAATATTCATTTTAGACAATTAAGAATTAAGAATTGGATTGTTTTGAACTTACAAGAATTGATGAGAGAATTTTGCACAAGTCTTCTGCATCATTGAGAATGTTGTCGGCTTCCTTCTCTTCTAAATAGTGTGTTGTTTTCAGTAGATTAACCCAATATTTTGTTTCTCTTGCTTCCTTGTATCCAATTGAAATTTTTAGCTATAAAATCCTTCTTCGATTGTCCACCAATTGCTTCTTCAACGTTTGCCCATATACTTGTACCTGAGCGTAAAAACTGATTGGATAAAACAAATTCCTTCTTTTCTATTTGTAAATATTTGTATGTGTTTACAACCCTAAATGCAAACTCAAAACTCTTTTTCTGAATAACATTTTCTTTCATTTTCTTTCGTAATTCTTAATTGAACATTATTAATTCTTAACTGACACATTTGCACGATCAAAAAGATTGATGAAGCCATTCGTTACAATCACATCACCTACATTTAATCCATTTGAAACAACTGCTTTATTCTTTATCTTATTTGATATAGTGATGTTTTGCAAAAGGGCTTTGCCATTTTTCAATATGTAAACTTGCGGTTGATTTTCAGAACCTACGATTGCTGACGCTGGAATAATAATGCCCCTTCCTAGTTTATCACTTTTTAAATTCACTTTACCAAACATCCCTGATTTTATTTTCAAATCTGATGTGTTATATACAGTAAACTGAACTGGAAAACTACTGCCCATATTTGCTTTACTACCTATCATAGTGGCTTTCCCCGTTAATAGAATATCAGGATAAGCATCTACTACTACAGGATAGCTTTGATTTAATTTGAATTTGCTTAACTCATTTTCGGGAATATTTACAGTGAATTTTAAATTTGTAATGTCAGTTATTTGAAGCAATGGAACTCCGGGTGCAGCGAATGCTCCTTCTTCACTTAGTTTTGCCGTAACTACTCCGCTAAAAGGTGCTTTAATTGTGGTTTTGTTTATCTGCTCCAACAAAGTGGTTTTTTGCACTTTTGCAGATTTCAAACCTAACTCTGCTTTCTCTAACTGAATGCCTTGTATGGCATCTGCTTTAGCTAAAATGGTATAACGATTTACATCGGCTTCCAAGCCTTCAATTTGCACTTC
>JBHEKZ010000607.1:0-8169 GCA_041859025.1 Melioribacteraceae bacterium
GCTTTTAATATTCCTTTACTCGTTCTTGAGGATGTTCCTGGGTTTTTACCCGGTACGGAACAAGAATGGACTGGCATCATTCGCCACGGGGCTAAGCTTCTATTTGCTTTCTGCGAGGCAACTGTTCCAAAAGTTACTGTAATTGTAAGGAAAGCATATGGCGGGGCCTACGATGTAATGAACTCGAAACATATTCGTGGCGACTTCAACTATGCTTGGCCGAGTGCAGAAATTGCTGTGATGGGACCGAAAGGTGCGGTAGAGATTATATTCAAAAAAGAAATTTCTCAGGCTGAAGATAGAACAACCAAATTAGATGAGGTTTTGTCATTCTATGTTGATAAGTTTACAAATCCATATATAGCTGCCGAGCGTGGTTTTATAGACGAAGTAATTATTCCAAGAGAAACACGTCTTAAAATTATTCAAGCTTTTCAGTTGCTCAAAACTAAGGTAGATTCAAACCCCAAAAAGAAACATTGTAATATTCCGCTGTAAATCTAAGTTATTGTATTTTCTAACTTAATTCACTTAGTACTAATAAGTAGCTTGACATTATTTTAGTATGGTCTTAAATTGCGACCAAAATTCAAACTTACGGAGTCGTGTGTGAAGAAACTTCTCATCTTACCGATGATGGTGATTGGTGTGTTCGTTATTGCTGCCTGTTCAACACTCAAATCATCCACAAATCAACCTTCAAGATTCACCCAAATAGCAATCCCAGACACCGTAAAAACTGTCGAAAGTAAATCGATGGTAAACCAATTGATGGAAAGTGCACGTCGTGACTACGTTAACGCATTATATCAACAAAAACTTGGCTTTAAAAGTGAGGCAATAAATTATTTTGAATCAGCATTATCAACTATTAACAAGCTTAGTTATTATCCGGAAATTGAAAATAATGAAGCGTTCGATGAGTTAGAGGGAGCTATTGTTGAAGATTATCAAAAGTATGTCGCTAGTTTAGATGAATTGCCCGATGATGTGTCAATAAGCGCGTTAAATGAATGGATGGATAACAAGGTTAATGGTACTGAGACAATCACAGAAATTGACGAAGATTCAACAGCTGTTAATGAACCTTCAGAAGTAGAAAATGGTACAATTGTTCGAGTTGGCGATTTCCCGCTTGAAGTGAACAATCACGTTGAGCAATGGGTTGAATACTTTACCGGCAGAGGCCGCAAGCATATGGAATTGTGGTTATCGCGATCCGGCAAATATTTCCCTATGATGGCTAAAATATTTGAGGAAGAAAAAGTACCGCAGCAGCTAATTTTCTTGAGTATGGTTGAAAGCGGATTAAATCCGTTTGCACGTTCTTGGGCTAGGGCTGTGGGAATGTGGCAGTTTATTAAGGGAACGGGACAGTTTTATGATCTAAAAGTTAATTTCAATATAGATGAACGCCGCGACCCGGAAAAAGCTACGAGAGCTGCTGCACGCCATTTAAGAGATTTATATATGTCTCTAGGTGATTGGAATTTAGCTTTGGCCGCATACAATAGCGGTGAGGGAAGAGTAAAAAAAGCAGCGAGAAGAGCTGGCATTACTACTTCGGCACCTAAAGAAATGCAGAGCTATTATAATGATGAATCCGTAAAGAGCTTCTGGGCTATCAGAAAATATCTACCAAAAGAAACTAGAAGTTATGTTCCGCAATATATTGCTGTTACATTAATTGCAAGCCAACCGGAGAAATTTGGTTTTACAGATATCCAATATCAGAAGCCGCATGATTTTGCTACCTTCACAATTAACGAAGCTTATGATTTAAATGTGCTTGCAAAGTGCGCCGGAATTAGTCTTGAATTACTAAAGGAATTGAATCCGGAATTAACACAGAATTCGACCCCCGCAAATTTTGATGGCGGTTACCCTCTAAGAATTCCGGCAAAAACTTTGGAAGCTTTTGCAGAAAACGTGCAGAATATTCCGGATGATGCAAAAGTTCAGTTTATTACTCACGTAGTTAAACCGGGCGAAAAACTTTCGCAAATTGCAAAGAAATATGATGTAAGTATTTCTCAGCTGGCAGAAATGAATAATGTATCGACTAGAAAGAAATTGCCAAGCGGTAAGGAACTCAAGATTCCAACTTCTAAAGCGAATGATTATGATTTTGTAGTCAATACAGATGAACTGCCGGCAGTTGAAGAAGACTTTAATTCATTAGGAAGCAAACCTTCTTATACTCTTCACTTAACTGATGCTACCAGTGCCGAACAGTTCGCTAAACTATATCAGGATAATGCAGCTTCCGGCGATACAATTGCCTACATAGTTCCGGAAGGAAAGTCTGCAATTAAATATGCAGTAAAGAGCAAAGATAATCTTGTCAACATCTCAGATCTATTCGGAGTGAGAATTGCAGATATACGTAACTGGAATAATTTACCTTACACATCACGCCCTAGAGTTGGACAGGAATTGACTATTTACGTTCCTAACGATAAGGTCGATTACTTCGCGTCAATTGATAAATTGAGCGAAGGTGAAAAGTCCAAGCTTTTGTTTGTAAATAATGGAGATGCTACTGTTGAGCATAGAATCAAATCGGGCGAATCACTTTCCGGTATAGCAACAAAATATGGTGTAACAGTTGCTCAGTTGAAAGAGTGGAATAATCTAAAAAGCAACAGCATTCAACGTGGCAGAAAGTTAGTGATTTACAGCGGAGACGCTTTTTCTTCCAAGCAAGTTGCTTCAGCATCCAATACTAAGACAACAAAGTATAAGGTAAAGAGCGGTGATTCTCTTGGTAAGATTGCTGAAAAATATGGAATAACTATTAGTCAGTTAAGAAAATGGAATGGCCTTGAATCAAATAAAATTAACAAGGGACAAGTTCTTGCGATTCATGGAAAAGAAACAGTTAGTTCTATTGGTGATAACGCTCCGCGTAAAGACGCAAATTTAACACGCTACACAATTAAGCCGGGTGATTCTATTGGTGAGATTGCTGAAAATTTTGATGTTTCCGTAAACGAAATTAAAACATGGAATTCGCTTAGCTCCAATAAATTGATTGCCGGCAAATCACTTGTAATTTATTCCGATGCCGCTGCACCAAAAGAAACAGAAAGCAAACCTAAAATTGAAAAGAAAAGTGTTGCTGCTGAGAAAAGTGTCTCTTCTAAAGAAAAGGAATCTGCAGAGAAAGTTACAACGAACAGTAAAGTTTCTCTCTACAAAGTTAAACAAGGAGAGAATCTTGAATCCATCGCAGCTAAGAATAACGTTAGTGTTGATGAATTGAAAAATTGGAACAACTTAAAGAACAGCAAAATTTTTGAAGGTCAGGCACTATTGATCTATACTTCGGTAAAAGTTGCAAAGAAATCAGAAACAAAAGAAACTGACTCTGGATTTACTATTCACCGTGTACGCGAAGGTGAGAACCTCTGGACGATTGCAAAGAATAACAATGTACGCGTTGCAGATTTGCTTGCATGGAACGGACTAAAGGATGAAAAAGTAAAAGTCGGGCAGAAGATAAAAATTCAGAATTAATTTGTTCATTTAATAACTAAGAGCTGTTAGGGGTGCCCTCCATATTCCGAGGCGCTGAGATCACACCCTTGAACCTGAACTGGATAATGCCAGCGTAGGAAGACGGGCCGAATAATTAAGTAAGCCGTTTTCACATGCCGATAAGGCAAGTTCGAACGGCTTTTTTATTTCTAAGGAGGTATCATGAAATACTTAATTATTCTATTCTTATTTGTGGAAAGCTTATCCGCACAACAATCTGTTTCAGCAAGGATTGTTAACTCATCAGACAATCACCCCATTCAATACGCAACAGTTAATGTCGAAGGAAAATCAATCAGCAGTATTACCGATGAGAGCGGGTTATTTACATTAAGCGGAAATATAGTTGACAGCGATTTGATTGTTGTTACTCATGTAGGTTTTGAAACTAAAAAAACGGCAGTGAGAGATTTACTCGCTCAAACTCAGAAATTTATAACACTCATTCCCAAATTAATTTCCAGTCAGACAATCTTAGTAAAAGGAACTATAGGTGTTGAAGGACAATCGCCGGTAAGCTTTTCCAAAGTTAAGCGGGCAGAATTCATTGCCAATTATTCAAATCAAGATGTGCCGGAACTGCTGAGCTATCTTCCATCTGTAACGTTTTATTCCGAGAATGGAAATGGAATCGGCTACAATTACATGAGCATCCGCGGTTTCGATCAAAGAAGAATTTCTGTTTCGGTTAATGGCATTCCTCAGAACGATCCGGAAGATCATAATGTTTACTGGCTGGATTTTCCCGACTTAATTGAGAACACAGATTTGATACAAGTTCAGCGAGGCGCGGGCGCGGGAATGATCGGCTATCCGGCAATCGGCGGTTCTGTAAATATTATTACTTCTGCTTTTTCGGATAGACCGAGATTTGAATTAAGTTCTTCTGCCGGAAGCTATAACACAATTAAAAATTCTCTATTTGTTTCAAGCGGATTGATCCAGAATAAGTATTCCTTCTCTGCTAAAATTTCTCAGACAAAGAGCAGCGGATACAGAGATTACAGCTGGTCGAATCTGAAATCATATCATTTAAGCGCCGTCAGGTTTGACGACAGACTAACTTCTCAAATTAATGTTTACGGAGGATTAGTTGAAGACGGTTTAGCGTACACCGGACTGCCAAAATTCGCGGTTGATGATTTAGAACTTAGAAAAGCGAATTATTCTTATTGGGAAGCTGATGAAGGTAAAATCAGCTACGCAACCCAGCGCCGTGCCGATGAGATTGAAAATTTTTCGCAGCCTCACTTTGAATTACTCAATGAATATAAATTAAACCAGGATGTTTCCTTTAACTCCGCGTTGTTTTTGGTGTTAGGTAATGGCTTCTTTGATTATGATGCTTCCTGGGCGGACACCAGCTATTTCAGAATGACAAAAGAATTTGGATTTAACGCAAAAGCGAATCCGGGCAACGCTTTAATCCGTGCGATGGTAAACAACAAACAATGGGGCTGGATTCCGAAAGTAAGTATTAAACATAATTCGGGAGAATTAATTCTAGGCGGAGAAGTGCGGTTTCATAATTCTGTTCACTGGGGAAGTATAAAATTTGCGGAAAATTTACCGGAAGGACTCCCTAGCGGTTTTCGGTATTACCAATATGAGGGAGGCAAAGACATTATCAGTTTCTTCGCCAACGAAAATTATTCGGTAAGTGAGAAGATAAATATTCTAGCTGAAGCTCAAATTGCTTACCATAAATACAAATTGAATAAAGAGAAATACTTAAATACAAATCTGGAAGTCAGCGGACTCTATTTCAATCCAAGAATCGGCATCAACTATAAATATGATGCAAAAGGGAATGTCTATTTTTCATTTGCGAGAGTTACCAGAGAACCGAGATTAAAGAATTATTATGATGCGGCGGAATCCAGCGGAGGAGAAGTTCCGCAGTTTGAGAAAACAGCAAGCGGCGGTTATGATTTTAACAATCCGCTTGTTAAGCCGGAGACAATGAACAATATTGAAATAGGTTCTTACTACAACGCCGGAAGCTTTTCGTTGCAAGCGAATGTATATT
The DNA here is from genome assembly GCA_041859025.1 of Melioribacteraceae bacterium. Classification (GTDB taxonomy): domain Bacteria; phylum Bacteroidota; class Ignavibacteria; order Ignavibacteriales; family Melioribacteraceae; genus Stygiobacter. The sequence continues at coordinate 5,570 of JBHEKZ010000607.1, forward strand.
ACATGCTTTTCAATGATGAGATTGTAAAGAAAGGGCAGCTTGACCGCTTCGGACAGCCGATTACCGGCAATATGGATCAAACGGTTCACTACGGGCTTGAGATTTCGTTAAACGCGAAGCTGGCAGACAATCTGGAACTGATTTTGAACGGTGCCGTCAGCAAAAATTATATCAGCGAAGGATTTACATACACAAGCGTTAAAGTGAATGGTGTAAAAACCCAGAAGCAGATAGACCTTTCGGAAAATACGATTGGCGGATTTCCAGGTTCTTCATTCAGCGGAATTGTGCAGTACAAAAATGATAACATACTGCTTGGCGCATCCGCCAGATATGTAGGAAAATTCTATACCGATAATTACGGCGCAGAACTTCCGGCTCTGCTGAACCAATTTCCTTCACTTACCGGTTATACCGATAATATTGTTGATCCGTATCTAGTTTTCAACGCGTTCGGTTCGTTTGAATTCGGCGCGGCTCCATATTTCGAAAACGTAAAATTATTCTTCCAGATTAATAATCTGTTTGATAGCTTGTATGCGTCTTACGGAATTGGTAATGAGTTTTTCCCGGCGGCAGAAAGGAATTTTCTATGCGGAATAAAATTGAGCCTATGAAAAAGTGCATCATATTAGCTAACGGCGATTCACCGAAAAAATCTGCAATAGCTTTCTTCAGGAAGAAGGGATATTCTACATTAATTTGTGCGGACGGAGGTGCAGACACGGCTAAGAAATTAAAACTAATCCCCGATTATATTATCGGGGATTTAGATTCAATAAGCAGTAATGCGCTGCTTTATTATCAGGAGAAGTGCAGAATCATTAAGCTGAAAAGGCAGAATGATACTGATGTTGAGAAATGTCTGAAGTTAGCAATTAAGAATGGATATACCGAAGCTATACTTCTTGGCGCTACCGGAAGCCGGCTGGATCATTCCTTCTGCAATCTTGGTATCGTTCTAAAGTTTTATGATGAAATCAAAATCAAAATTCTGCATGATGATTCTATACTCGAAGCGATTTCCGGCAGTACAACAATAGCAACGCAAAAGAATGAAACAATCTCACTTTACGGGATTGATGAGAAGACAAAAGCCAGTTCTCGCGGATTAAAATACGGATTAAAGAATACGGCACTTCCTTTTGGAAAAAAGGAGAGCACAAGCAATGCTGCTAATGGAAGCAGCGTTGAACTGAATATTACAAAAGGAAAAATGTTTCTGATAAGAGATTTTAACGTGATGAAGAATAATGATCTCATTTAGTACGCTTGATTTATCAATCATATTTATCTTCTTTGCGGTTCTACTTGCAATCGGGTTCCTTTCCAAAAATAAAAATGAGAATGACAGCAGCGAGTTTCTGCTTTCCGGCAGAAAGATTGGACTCCTTCTTTTTATTTTCACGAACGTTTCCACATGGTACGGGGGAATATTAGGAATAGGAGAGTTTACTTACAGATACGGTATTCTTAGCTGGGTTACGCAAGGACTTCCATATTATTTCTTCGCGGTTGTATTCGCATTTTTCTTCGCTAAAAAGGTGAGAAGTTCTTCCCTGTTTTCGATACCGGATAAACTGGAACAGACCTATGGAAAAGAAGTAGGTATTGTTTCTTCTGTGCTGGTATTCGTTTTAGTTTCTCCCGCGCCATATTTATTGATGGTCGGAAATCTGATCAGCATGATATTCAATATTAATTTGTTTTACGGATTACTGATCGGGCTGTGCCTTTCCGGAATCTATTTGATTAAAGGGGGATACAAATCGGATGTTTATACTGATGTGTTTCAATTCTTTATAATGTTCGGCGGATTTATAATCGCGGTAGCAGTTTCTTATCAAAACTACGGCGGGGGAGAATTTCTGGTTAAAAACTTACCGGCTTCGCATCTCCAGTTCGGCGGAAATGTATCAGTTGTCTATTTGATTGTATGGTTTTTAATTGCGCTCTGGACATTTGCAGATCCCGGATTTCATCAAAGATGCTACGCGGCAAAGGATGGAAACACTGCAAAGTGGGGAATTATAATTTCTGTATTGCTCTGGGCTCTGTTCGATTTCTTAACTACAACAACCGGATTATACGCAAGAGCAGCTCAGCCCGATTTAGCTCAGCCGCTTCTTTCATTCCCTCTTTTCGCGGAGAAAACATTCAGCAGCGGGATAAAAGGATTATTCTACGCCGCGATGTTCGCAACGATATTATCTACACTGAACAGTTTTCTGTTTCTAAGCGCATCAACTTTCGGAAGAGATTTTGTGTATAAACTCTCAACTAAGAGAGATGAAAACAAAATTACATTTTACACTAGAGCCGGATTGCTTTTAGCGTCAATAGTTTCTGTGATTATGGCTTATTTTGTTCAATCGGTTGTTACAATATGGTATTTAATTGGTAGTATATGTATTCCTCCAATAATCTTTTTGATATTCGGCGGATACTATGATAAACTGAAAGTTTCCAGACAAACAGCGATAAATGAAATCTGGATTTCGGTAGTATCAAGCATAGGCTGGTATTTTATAAAAGATTCGTTAGCAGATTCTTGGCTGTATGAAATAGAACCAATGATAGCCGGATTGACAGTCGCCGGA
>JBHEKZ010000018.1:0-5222 GCA_041859025.1 Melioribacteraceae bacterium
ACGAAGTCCATTACCAATCGCGAGAGCCAATCGCTTGAAAAATACCTTCAGGAAATCGGCAAAGTGGACCTCCTGACCCCGGAAGAAGAAGTAGATCTCGCCAAACGTATCAAACAAGGCGACCAGATAGCCCTCGAAAAACTGACCAAAGCCAACCTCCGTTTCGTCGTTTCCGTTGCCAAACAGTATCAGAATCAAGGACTTAGTCTTTCTGACCTTATCAATGAGGGCAATCTTGGCCTGATCAAAGCCGCTCAACGCTTCGATGAAACCCGTGGTTTCAAGTTTATTTCCTATGCAGTTTGGTGGATCCGTCAATCAATCATGCAGGCTATTGCTGAACAATCAAGAATGGTTCGCCTTCCTCTTAACAGAGTTGGCGCGCTAAATAAAATGGGCAAGGCTCTTAGTCAGTTAGAACAAGAGTATGAACGCAGACCAAGTCCTGAAGAAATTGCTGAGCAGTTAGACATGGATGTAAGCGATGTTACTTATGCTATGCAGATTGCCGGCCGCCACATTTCTATGGATGCTCCTTTCGCACACAGCGATGACAACAATAACAGTTTGCTGGATGTTATGCCAAATGAAGATCAGCCTTCACCAGATCATACTTTAATGAAGGAATCTTTAAAAGCAGAAATTGAGCGTTCCCTTTCCACATTAACCGAGCGCGAAGCTGAAGTTATTCGCTTGTATTTCGGTTTAGGTAAAGAACATTCTCTAACTTTGGAAGAAATTGGCGAGAAGCTAAATCTAACCCGTGAACGTGTTCGTCAAATTAAAGAGAAAGCTTTAATTCGTCTGAGACATTCTAACAGAAGCAAAAACCTAAAAGCTTACTTAGGATAAAAATTTAACCCCGGTCCTGCCGGGGTTTTTTCTTTTAAATTTTCCCTCTTTCCTTTCGCAATGCAATTCTAAATTCTTATTTTTTCCAAAAATTTTTTGGTGAACAATGTCTTTAGAAAAACACTTCTTCAAATTCCGTGAAAACATAATTGGGATAGATCAAAGTTTTTGTACTCCATATGGAGAGCAGAAATTAATTTATGCAGATTGGATTGCCAGCGGCAGAATGTATTCTCCTATTGAATCAGCTTTAGTAAATAATTTTTATCCTTTCGTTGGAAACACTCATTCCGAAGCTTCTGTCACAGGCACATCTATGACAAAAGCTTATAACGAAGCAAAAAATATTATTAAGCGTCATGTTAATGCTTCAAAAGAAGATGTAATTGTTTTTGCCGGTTATGGAATGACTGCTGCTGTTAACAAACTTCAGAGAATTCTTGGACTGAAAGTACCTGAACAACTTCAGAAACATATACAAATAGCTAAAGAAGAAAAACCGGTCGTATTTCTTACACATATGGAACATCACTCTAACCAAACTAGCTGGTTGGAAACGATTTGCGATGTTGTCATTATCGAACCGGATCCGTTAGGTTTGATAAATCTCGATCATCTAAAACATTTGCTGAAGCTTTACGAGCATAGAATATTGAAAATCGGATCATTCTCGGCAGCATCCAACGTTACCGGTATTCAATCCCCTTATCACCAAATGGCAAGAATAATGCATGAGAACGGAGGCTTTTGCTTTGTAGATTTTGCAGCCTCCGCCCCTTATGTGAATATGAATATGCATCCGAATGATCCTCTCGAAAAAATTGATGCTGTCTTTTTCTCCCCGCACAAATTTCTTGGCGGACCCGGAACATCGGGGGTTGTGATATTCGATTCAAAACTTTACAAACTAAAAGTGCCCGAACAGCCGGGCGGCGGAACAGTAGATTGGACAAATCCGTGGGGACAACATAAATACATTGAAGACATTGAAGCGCGCGAAGATGGCGGCACTCCCGGATTCCTTCAGGCAATTAAAACCGCTCTAGCAATTAAGCTTAAAGAGGAAATGGGTGTTGAGAATATTCTTAATCGTGAACATGAACTGCTTACAAAAACATTTGAACGACTCGGTAAAATCCCTTCGCTGCACATCTTAGCGCAGGAACATGAAGAAAGGCTTGGCATAATCTCCTTTTATGTTGAAGATATTCATTACAATTTAATGGTCAAGCTTCTCAACGACAGATATGGAATTCAAGTACGAGGCGGCTGCTCGTGTGCCGGAACTTACGGGCACTATCTTCTTCACGTCGATCCAACACGTTCTAAACGTATTACAGATAAAATCAACCATGGCGATTTATCGGAAAAACCGGGCTGGGTTCGCTTCTCTCTGCATCCTACAATGACCGATAAAGAATTAAATACTGTTCTTACAGCAATTGAAGATGTAGTTAAAAATGTGAAGGATTGGGTTAAAGATTACAACTATTCACCAAAGACAAACGAGTACTATCAAAAGACTAAGTGCGAAAGCGAGAATATAAATATTGAAAAGTGGTTTGAGTTCTAGTTCATTTACAAAAAAAGGACATGATGTATTGACATTTGTAAAGTTTTTTTTCTAACTTCGCAACAACGATGAAGACAACAAAATTAAATAACGAAAGCTACATGAACCTCAACTGGTGGTGGTGGAATAATTTAAATACTCTGCATACTCAGTGAATTGAACAGCTAAATAGATTATAACCAAACCCTTCTTAGATCACTGAGAAGGGTTTTTTGCTTTAAAGGGAAATAATGAATTTCGAAAATTATGAAAAACTAGCACAAGATTATAAACTCGTTCCGGTTTATGAGCGCGTTGCGGCCGATTTGCTTACTCCGGTTACTGCTTATCTGAAAATCAGAGAGAAAGATAAAATCTCGTTCTTACTTGAATCCGTTGAAGGAATTGGAAGGTTAGCTCGTTATTCGTTTATTGGATTAAATCCTTCCGAAATAATCTCCAACAACTACAGAAGTATTACTGTTAAATCCGGCAATGAGGAAAAGTCCTTCGAAGGAAATATTTTCAGTTATCTTAAGAATAGAGTGGCAGAGTTTGCCCACCCTGTTATAGATGAACTTCCCTATTTCACCGGCGGCCTGGTTGGTTTTATCGGCTTCAATAATATTTCTCTTATCGAGGATGTTATTAAATACGATGAAACTAAAAAAGGTATTTCCCCCGATTCAGTCTTTGGCTTGTACTATACAATAATCGTATTCGATCATTTCAAACATCAGATTATTCTTATTACCAATGTTGACTGTAAAGACAAATCGAATATCAAGGATAAGTTTGATTCAGCTAAAGCGATTCTCGCTTCACTCAAGCAATTATTAAATAAAGATCTGCATCACAAATCGGATTTTAGCGCTTCTCCAAATCCTCTTACTGAAGCTGAAGAATCTGATTTTCTAAAACTTGTTGAGCTAAGCAAGCAAAACATCCACGCTGGAGACGTCTTCCAGATTGTGCTTTCCAAACGCTTTGAAGCCGATTACAGAGGCGACAGCTTTAACGTTTACCGCGCGTTAAGAATGATTAATCCTTCTCCATATATGTACTACATGGAATTTGAAAACGGATTCAAGGTTATTGGAACATCGCCGGAAGATTTGCTTAAAGTGAAAAACCGCAAAGCGGAAATTCTACCGATAGCCGGAACAAGAAGACGCGGAAAAAATGAAGAAGAGGATCAGCTTCTCGAAAAAGAATTAATGAACGACCCCAAAGAAATTGCTGAGCATGTGATGCTTGTTGATTTAGCCCGCAACGATCTTGGCAGAATCTGTAAACTAGGAACAGTTCAAATAAGCGAGCAGATGAAAATTAACCGCTTCTCCCACGTTATGCATATAGTTTCCCGCGTTGAAGGAATATTGCAAGATAATGCTGACTGCATCGACGCGCTTGAAGCCTCCTTCCCTGCCGGAACTGTTAGCGGCGCACCGAAGATTCGTGCAATTCAACTTATCAATGAATATGAGAAAACTAAACGCGGTGTTTATGCGGGCGCCGTTGGTTATATAGATTTTAGCGGCAATCTTGATATGTGCATAGCAATAAGAACTCTCTTTGTTACTAACGATAAAATTTACTGGCAAGCCGGCGCCGGAATTGTTGCCGACAGCAAACCGGAACTTGAATTGAAAGAAATTAAAAATAAATCTGCAGTATTAGTCAGCGCGCTAAAATGCGCGGAGGTTATAGATGAAAATCTTGGTAATTGATAATTACGATTCATTCACTTACAACTTAGTCCAGCTGATCGGAAATTTTACTGATGATATAACCGTGAAGCGGAATGATAAAATTACAATCAACGAAATCCGCGGGCTGAATCCAGATAAAATCGTTATATCACCGGGACCCGGAACGCCGGAAGATTCCGGTATATCGCAAGAAGTGATTAAACAACTTGGCTCAACAATTCCAATACTCGGCGTTTGCCTTGGTCACCAGACAATCGGGTACTGCTTTAATGCTGTAGTTACTAATGCCCCCTATTTAATGCATGGAAAAACTTCCGGTGTAAAACATGACGGCAAAACAATCTATAATGGAATTGAACAGAATTTTCCCGCCGGCAGATATCACTCTCTCGTAATTGAAAACAATTCCGTCCCGGACGAATTGGAAATTACTGCCCGGACCGAAGATGGAATTATTATGGGAGTGCGCCACAAAACTTTTCCGATTGAAGGGATACAATTTCATCCGGAATCTATACTAACTAAAGTCGGCGATAAACTAATTAAGAACTGGTTAGACTTATGATCAAAACATACATAGAAAAGATAACGGATGGCTGTAATCTTTCTCTTGAAGAAGCTTACTCCGTAATGCAATATATAATGAACGGCGAATGCAACAATTCACAGATTTCCGGTTTGATAATCGCGCTACGCACTAAAGGAGAAACACCAACTGAAGTAGCCGGCTTTGTTAAGGCAATGCGGGATAAAAGCTTGAAGATTACTTCGCAGAATGAAAACACAATTGATGTCTGCGGAACCGGCGGCGATAGTTCAAACACTTTTAATATTTCTACTGTCGCTTCATTCGTTGTTGCCGGTGCCGGAGTTCATGTTGCTAAACATGGCAACCGTTCCGTGTCAAGCAAAAGCGGCAGCGCCGACGTACTGACACAACTCGGTGTTAACATTAATCTTTCCCCGGCATTAACCGAGCAGGCGTTAAACGAAATTGGTATCGCGTTTTTATTTGCGCCGGTTTATCACCCCGCTATGAAGTATGCCGCCGAAGTTAGGAGAGACCTAGGAATTAAAACTATTTTTAATATTCTTGGACCGCTCAC
>JBHEKZ010000033.1:0-4968 GCA_041859025.1 Melioribacteraceae bacterium
GCTTCATCAACTTTTCCTAATTCAAAATTTACTTCCGCAATTAGATTGATCGCCAGAGCCTTCCCCGGTAGGTCATTAATTTCTTCTCTAATTTTACGCGTATAATGTAAATACTCAAGGGCCTTTTGGGGTGAATTTTGCCGGCGATAAATTAGAGCAATATTAATTGTGCAGAAAGAAATTCCATCTTTATGATTTCTTCTCTCAAAAATTCCAAGTGCTTCTAAGATATAGCGAAGTGCTTCGTTGTAATTTCCCTCTAAGCGGTATATTCCCCCGATGTTGTTTAGAGAAAAAGCAACCTGAATCGAGTCTTTTATCTTTTCAGAAAGAAATAGTGCCTGGTTATATTTATTTAAGGCAGAGTCATACTTTGCAAGATTACGATAAACGACCCCCATTTTATTTAATGCTTCGGCTTCACGTTTAGAATCTGATATTGATTGCGCTAAACGGGCAGCTTCTTCGCCGCTTTTTAATGCCAATTGGGGAATTTTATTTCTGTTTTTCCAGCAAAAATCTGTTAATCTGTCAATACGTGTTGAATCGGGAAGATTCTTTATCCGTCCTAACAAATCATCCAATTGGTTTTGCCCTAACAAAATGGATGAACAGAAGAATAAAGCGATTAGAACCTTCAACATTCCCTAACCCTTGAATAAACTACGATGAACATATAAAAAAACAAGTTTGAAAATCAAATTTGTTCCTATGCACTAATTTATCCGTAAGGGTTCTTGTGTTTCCAATAATTTTGCAATTATTGCATCAGAATATCGATTCTATATGCCAACCTCTAATGATGTGTATGTGAATTAGATTTTTCCGGCAAAGAAAAACTAAACGTAGAACCTTTTCCCAATTCGCTCTCAACCCAGATTTTACCCCCATTCTTTTCTACGAATTCTTTACATAGAACCAATCCTAATCCGGTGCCTCGTTCTCCAGATGTTCCCGGCACAGAAGTAATAGCATCAATTCTAAAAATTTTTGTCAATTGATTTGGAGAAATACCAACTCCATTATCTATAACTTTTATAATACGCTCATTTCCTTTTTCTTCCAACGCTACTTTAACAATACTGCCTCGTGATGAAAATTTTACCGCATTAGAAATTAAATTTCTTAATACTGTTTTAATCATATCTTCATCGCCGTAAGCAGTAAAACTTTTTTCATCAAGAGGGATTAAAGAAACTTCTTTTGCCTTTGCGCTCTCTAAAAACAAATCATATGATTCTTTAACTAGGTCAACTATATTAATTTCCCTGGGGTAATAATCCAGTCTTCCGGTATGAGAGCGGGACCAATACAACAGGTTTTCGAGTAATCTGTATGTCTGCTTGCCCGCATTATCCACAGATCTAATTAAATCCAGACGTTCTTCATCATTCATCTCTTTGTATTCTTCAATGAGTAATGTAGTAAGTCCGAATTGAGATGTTATCGGATTTTTCAAATCGTGTGCTATAATGCTGAAGAATTTATCTTTTGTTGCGTTGAGTTCGGTTAGCTTTTCCGTAGTTCTGCGCTTAAAGAGATACAGAACAATTGCTACAATTGCCAATCCTACAAAGAGAATGCTTATTAAAACGATATATTTTGTTTGTTCTTGTTGTTTCTCTAAATCCTTCTGAAGTAGCTCCTTCTCTTTTTCTTTTTTATTAATTCTGTACGCGGCCTCAACTTCACTTATTGCGGTACTTTTCTCTTTCTTAGATACAGAATCTTGCTGCACCTTAAAAAGCTTAGCAAATTTATAAGCATTTGCAAAATCTTTCTGAATCTCAAAAAACTCCGCATAGTTCTTATAGTTTGTTAATTTAAGTTCCGACGAGCTGAATTTTTGAGCAACTTCTCTTCCATACTCGAGTAGTTTTTTTCCTTCGGAATAATTGCCGGTTAATGCATATAGAACGCCGAGCTCGCTGGAATTGGATACTATTCCCATCACATCGTTAAATTTACCCGCTAGTTCAAGAGCAAGTTTTCTTTCAGTAATTGCTTTACCTAATTCATTATTTCTCTTAAATAATTCGGCAAGTCCCATTTTTATACTTATAAGACCTCTCTGATCACTTAACTTTTTGTATGCATTTTCAACTTCGGTATAAGTGGTAAATGCTTTTTGGTTATCACCTTTTAGTAAGTAAATTTCAGCAATTCTCCCTTGAGCCTTAGTTTTTCCCTCTACATCTCCTTGTAACTCTCTAATTTTTACAGTTGTCTGAAAATTCTCTAGCGCTCTATCATAATTCTGTTGCTTCAAATACACGAAAGCCAAATTGTAGTAACAGTATCCGATTCCAACTTTATCGCTTATTCCTTCAAAAATTTCGAGCGCTTTATATAATTTTTCAAGTGCTGCCGGGTAGTTTCCCATCAATCTATAGATAGTGGAAATATTATTGTATGAATAAGCAATCTGAGTAGGGTCGTTAACTGATTGAGCCAGCTGCAAACTATGCGTGCTAAATCCAAGAGATTTTTCATACTCTCCCTGGTCTCTATAAATGACGCTCAAATAGTTCAATGCTTTTGCCTGGAGTTTACTATCGTTTTTCACTTCGGCAAGTTTCAGAGAATGATCTCCCGCTCTTATAGCAAGAATAGGAACGATATCTCTATACTTCCAGCAAAAGTCGTTTAGAATATTTATTTGCTCAATAGTGGATTTATTACGAATTGAAGCTACCAAAGAATCTAATTTGTCTTGAGCTCTAAATTGTGCGGTGGAAACACACAACAGAAGTGCTAATAGATATTTTCTCATTTATCTCGCAAGAAAGAATTGTTTAATAAGCGTTTGGAATTTATTCGTTTTCTAAGAACCCGCAGATTAAACTGCGGGTTCTTAGGGAAACACTAATAAATATCATTAAAGGGATAAGTATAAAACTATGGCATCGGTTCCATGCCGTAAGTAGTCCATTCTTCTTTAGAAGGACCATAAACACCCGGAACCTTTAATCCAGCTTGCCGCATAAGTATAGTCATCTGTCCTCGATGATGAGTTTGATGAGCGAGCAAACTAGCTAAAACATCTCCGCGCTTCCATGTTTGTCCGTACATATTCAAATCATCTTCCAGCATATTATCGTTCCAATCCTTTTCTACTTGAGACGACATTTTAGACGAAAGCTTTTCATATTCGCTTTTTATCCGTTCTGCACTCATTGGAACTGCGGCATTTTCATCAAAGTTATCAAAAGACAACCCGGCTTTAGACATCATCTCGCCTATAGATTGGGTTATATGCCATGCGAGGAAGCCAAGAGAGCGTCCGTCTTCCGTTACTTTCTGATTTAGTGATTCATCAGTAAGATTTGCAAACACCTTTAGTGTTGATTCACTTTCGTATTTCCATGCAGCCGAGAAATCACCAATTGATTTGACTAGACCCATAATTCACCTTTCGATTTAGTTTTATTTTAGAATAATTTCGTGAATACCGCCGGCAAAATCTTTAAGAGATTGAATTTCGATTTTGATTGCCGTTGTTTTCACAGTCTCAAATTCTACATTATTATACTTGTCCTTTGCAGTGCCGTAAGGTTTTTCAATTGTTGGATAAACTGCGCGCCACTTGCCGGTTTCTTCCATATATAAAACTTTCCAAGATTCCGGTACTCGGCATTCACCTTCACCGCTATCATCAAACCAGTATGCCATTACACTAGAAACTTCTGTTGGTTTGCTAAAATCTATTTGAATCCATTCGGTTTCTCCTTTGCTTGGCCACCAATGAAAATATGGCAAGGAATGATCGTTGGAATTCTTCGGTTCCATTTGGTCTTTTATAATTTCCGGATTTTTTCCATGTGATGCAGTAATCTTGGCATCAGTTAAGATTGATTTACCTGCCAAAGGGCGAACCGCGCTTTCATCCTTTGCAATCCAAACACTCATTTCACCCTTGCCTCTGTGTGCCCATGCATAGTAAGGAATTGCAACAAAATCTTGTTCGGTTTTAACGTGATTAGCACGATCATCCGACTTATAACCGAATGCTTTTCCGTTGATTGTCAGAACTCCGTTAAATAAATCTTTTTCAAATTTTGTTGTAAGCTCTCCATTTTCCGGTAAAAGGATATTTCTCACAAAACCATCTTTGTTGTCTTTCCATTCCGCCGCATAAACTAGCGGTCCTCGCTGAATTGCGAGTTTACCTTTATCTGCCTCAACTTTTTCGTGAGCCGATATTCTTCTTATTTCCATTGGAAGTGTTAATTCCACCACATCGTTCGCATTCCAATTTCTCTTTATCGAGGCGAATCCTTTATCCAAATTAAGAGGAACGAGTTTTCCATTAACCGTAATAAAAACTTTTTCTTTCTGATAATCTGCAAAAGCGTATAAATCGCTTGGCATTGCTTTGTTCTGTGCCCAGCCCGGTATTCTAAGTTTCAATACAAAGTTTTGATTTTCTGTTTGCGGCGTAACTGTGAATTTAACTACTCCGCTCCAGGGATAATTTGTTTCCTGATGAAGACTTACTACTCCATCTTTTAGAACAATTTCTGTTTTGTTACTTGTGTAGAGATTAACGTAAAGCTGATTTTCTTTTGATGCGTACATGTAGTTTCCGAGCGAAGCAATCAAGCGGGCTACGTTTGGCGGACAGCAAGCACAGCTAAACCATTTTGATCTTTCGTGTGTACCAAAAGATTCTAAAACATTAGGATAGAAAAACAAATCTCCGCTCATGCCAATTCCGGAAAGCAATGCGTTATAAAGTGTGCGTTCAAGAATATCTAAATATTTGGCGTCACCTTTTTGTAAGAACATTCTATGATTCCACATTACGTTGGCAATTGAAGCACAAGTCTCGTTATACGCACTTGCGTTAGGCAAATCATAGTTTGGTCCGAATCCCTCCCAAGAACCGCTCGCGCCAATTCCTCCGGTAAGATAAAGCTTCTTGCTAACCACATTACTCCAAATCTTATCCAACGCACTGATATAACT
>JBHEKZ010000498.1:0-3026 GCA_041859025.1 Melioribacteraceae bacterium
GATCGAGGCTTAATATATGAGCGGCATATACCCATATCTTCACGATACCGGTGGAATTGTACTTGAAATTCGTGACCTCGATCGGTTCGAATTATATGTATGCTAAATGGAAACTTCTCAATTACGTAGTCTACAAAGTCCATTGCGAATTTTGGTTATGCTTCTGAAATATTCTCAATGCTTTTTTTTGTTGTTGCATAATCAAAAGCAGTGTATTGGGAACGTCTAATTCTTGAACCTGTATCAGTTTTTAAGCATTTAAATAAATGCTACGTAAATCTGCATATGGTGAACCAGGAATGTTTTACTTAACGCTTTATATTAATTATATGAGCCTCTGGATTTTTCTAAGTTGGACTAAATTTTAGGGTGAATCCTAAATAAAAAATGTGGTACATGATCGAAGTTTGACTTATATGAAAAATTAACCGATAATTATTTACCATTATAAATAAAAATTAATTAACAACAATTGATTAGAGGATATGGCAAGAGTTCCAAGAGTAGCCGTTTTTGTTGAAACCTCGAGAGCTTTTGGAAGGAATTTCATAAAAGGTATTACAAAGTATTCAAGAATTCATGGTCCCTGGATATTTTATACCGAGCCCCGCGATTTGAATATTTCGACTAGGAACCTAAAGAATATAGAAGTGGATGGAATCATAATGAGAAATTCTCCACTTGCTGATAATTTATTAAAAAAAGGTATCCCACTCGTTGCTGTACTACATTACTCATCCGAAAAAAAAGGAATTCCAATCGTAAAAACTGATGGCAAGAAAATAGCCACTGCTGCTATAGAACATCTACTAGGGTTAGGCTATTCTAATTTTGGTTTTTGCGGATTCCTGGAGTTTGAATGGTCGGATGAACGACTTCATTATTTAAAGGAAATATCAAAGCAAATTGGATCCAAAGTTCATCATTATTCCGGAATTGTAACAAATGAATATTCAGACTGGAAAAATGAGCAAAAAAAAATTGCTTCTTGGTTGAAAGGTTTACCTAAACCCATCGGGATTATTGCTTGCAATGATGATAGGGGGCACCATGTCTTGCAAGCTTGTAAATTAGCTGAACTAAGAGTGCCGGAAGATGTTGCAGTTCTTGGTGTAGATAACGATGAGCTAATTTGTGAAATGAGTGATCCTCCGCTTTCGAGTATTGCGTTAAACACAGAAAATGCGGGATTTGAAACCGCAGAAATGTTAGATAGATTAATGCATAAAAAAAGAATTCATCAATTAGAGATTCAGGTTCAGCCAACACATATTGTTGCAAGGCAATCGACAGATATTTTTGCCATTAACGATCAGGAAGTTATAAAATCTCTAAAATTTATTTATGCTAATCTAAGTCGAAAGATAAATGTAAATGATATTGTAAAAGTCACAACTTTGAGTAGAAGAAGTCTAGAGTGTAGATTTAAAAAATTTCTTGGTAGAACAATTATGGAAGAAGTCAGAAGAAAAAGAGCGGAGACACTTACAAAATATTTAGTCGAGACAGAGTTAAGCATTTCAGAAATTTGCCGTTCTCTAGATTATTCGGATATAAGTCATATTTCCCGCTATTTCAAGAAGGAAAAAGGAATTGGCCTTCGTAGTTTTCGCTCAAACACTAAAAAGTAATTTCCCTCTCTTCGAAAATTTCCCTTTCACAGTGCTGCGCAATATGGCGGATTTAAATCGCTTTAAGGCTATCAATTAAATCATTCTTGCTATACTATACGACTGTAAAAAAGAAAAATAGTTTATATCTGATTCGAGAAATTCCGCACATCACTAAATGCAATATTTCAATTTCTTATGAGCTTGACGATAAGGAAAAGTAAATGATCGAAAAAAGATTTTTTGGTTGTGTAGATTTTGATAAAGAGATTTCTTTATTCACCCTCACAAATAAAAACGGAATGAAAGTTGAGATATCAAACTATGGTGCGGCTGTAGTTTCAATTCAAGTTCCTGATAGAAATGGAAAAATTGAAGATGTCGTTTTAGGTTATGATTCTGCTCAAGGTTACGAAGAATGTAAATCATATTTTGGGGTTATCGTTGGCAGATACGCGAATAGAATTGGTAAAGGGAAATTTTCACTTAATGGGAAAGTATATCAGTTAAGTATTAATGACGGTGAACATCACCTGCATGGCGGTTTACTTGGCTATAGTAAAAGATTATGGATTGCCGATCCTATCCAAGTTGATTCTACACAATCTTTAAAACTCAGTCTGATCGATAACGATGGCGAACAAGGTTATCCGGGCAATGTGAGTATCAAGGTAACTTATTCTTTAACTGAAAATAATGAATTGATTGTTGAATACAGTGGAAGAACTGATAAGACAACTATTATTAATCCTACGCATCATTCATATTTCAATCTATCCGGCGATTTAACGAAAACCATACTTGCTCATCAATTAATGTTAAACGCTGATTACTTTACACCGGTGGACAAGGGTTTAATAACCACTGGTGAACTAGCAAAAGTAGAAAGCACTCCATTTGATTTTCGAAGTTTAACTCCTATTGGAAAGAACATTATTGCTCAGGATCAACAAATTAAATACGGCTTAGGCTACGATCATAATTGGGTAATAAGGAATTGGGATAAATCAGTTAAAAAAAATAGCGAACTGTATGAACCCGATTCCGGAAGATTAATGGAAGTATTCTCGGACCAGCCGGGCATTCAATTTTATTCTGGTAATTTTCTCGATGGCAGTATAATGGGGAAAAGTGGCATTGTATATAAATATAGAAGTGGACTTTGCTTAGAGACACAACATTTCCCAGATTCACCAAATAAACCTAAATTTCCATCTGTAACTCTAAAACCTGGTGAAAAGTACAAACAAAAAACTATCTATAAATTCTCCACTAAATAAGAGAGCAAAATATGTCAATTTTACAAACACTTGACTGGTTAGTAATAGCGGGCTACTTCGCAATAGTATTGGGATTAGCTTGGTGGGTAATGAAGAAACAGCAAAAGACATCAACCGATTATTTCTTAGCTGGCAG
>JBHEKZ010000580.1:0-8760 GCA_041859025.1 Melioribacteraceae bacterium
AAGTTGTTTATGAACGAGCGAAGCTGATCAGGTTTTAACGGAAAACGAACAGCGTGATAGCCGTATAATTCGTTTTTTAATGTAAGGTAACCGGACTCGCCTAAAACTTTAATTGATGATTGAACAATTCCGTTTGATAGCTGATTAATCTCGAAGAGTTTGGAGAGGTTAGCGTCATGTACGATGGCGTTTTCATTTTGCATTCCAACCGCAATGCCTCCATAGTCGCAAATTGCATCATAAACTAGTTCAATCTGATCTCTGGAAGGGGTAGCGTTTTTTATAAAGTATTCATGAATTTGTGCGTCTCGTTCTTCATAGAGAAGATATATTTTCGATGGCTTTCCATCTCTCCCGGCTCTTCCAATTTCTTGATAATAGTTTTCGATTGAACCGGGCATATTATAATGAATTACCAGACGAATATCATTCTTGTCTATACCCATTCCGAAGGCATTTGTAGCACAAATGACTTTTACTCTATCAGACATAAAATCATCTTGGATGATTCTTTTCATCTCTGACTGCAAGCCGGCGTGATAGTAGACAGCGTTAATGGATTCTTTTCTTAAATACTCTGCTAATTCTTCAGCGCCGTTTCGAGTCGCCGTATAAACAATTGCTGGAAGTTTATTGCTTCTAATTATCTCCGCGGCCTTTTCTTTTTTCCTCATCGACGCTATTACATTTATATGAAGATTGTCCCGCTCAAATCCGCGCACAAAAATTCTGGGATTCTGCAGGGATAGTTGCTTAACAATATCCTCACGCACTTCTTCGGTTGCAGTAGCTGTAAAAGCAGAAACTTTTTTAATGTCTAAATGCTCGATGAACTCGTGAATCCTTCTGTAGCTTGGCCGGAAATTATGCCCCCATTCGCTTATACAATGTGCTTCATCTATAAAAATATACTCGGGGGAGAGTAGCTTAATTTTTTCTACGAAAGAAATGTTGCTAAGTTTTTCCGGCGAAACAAACAAAATTTTTATTTTCCCGTTTGCAACGGAATTCAGAACTTTCTCCCCGGCTGAAAAGTCTAATGAACTGTTAATAAAGGAAGCAATTATCTCGGTTCTGTTCAAAGAATCGACCTGATCTTTCATTAATGCAATCAAAGGAGAAATGACTATTGCAAAACTTTTTGAAAGCAATGCCGGGATTTGATAACATAAAGATTTTCCAGCGCCGGTAGGCAATACAACTAAAGCGTTTTCACCTGATATAATTGAATTTACTATTTCTTCCTGCCCAGGACGGAAAGAATCATAGCCTAAATATTTATTGAGTGCTTCAATTGGGGTCATTTATAAATTTGCTAATATTTTCAGAACATTTATTTTAACAATCAAAAATAAAGATAGAAAAAAAGATATGCTGAAAGTTAATCATACTGTTAAACATTTCGGGAATTTAACTGCGCTCGATAATATTAATCTTACAATTGAAAAAGGTGAGTTTTACGGTTTGCTTGGTCCAAATGGAGCTGGTAAAACTACTCTGATGAACATTATCGTAGGTTACATAACTCCGGAAAATGGAAATGTTACCATTGATGGGGAGGAAATCAGTGTCAGAAACTTACAATTAAGAAAAAAACTTGGCTACGTTCCGCAAGATATTGGTTTGTATCTGGAATTGAATGCCGAGACAAATCTAAAAATCTTTGGTGAACTGCTGGAATTAAAAGGGAAAGAACTCAACAAGAAGATAGATGAAGTTCTGGAACTCGTTCAATTGAAGGAAAGGCGGAAAGATAAAGTTGGTGATTTTTCCGGAGGTATGAAACGCAGACTAAATTTAGCCGCAAGCATTTTACACGATCCTGCAATAATTCTTTGCGATGAGCCGACAGTTGGTGTTGATCCTCAGTCCAGAAATGCAATATTTGAAATGTTGCAGCATCTTAACAAATTAGGCAAGACTATTGTTTACACAACTCATTATATGGAAGAAGCCGAGCGGCTTTGTTCTAAACTGGCAATTATTGATCATGGAAAAATTATAGCGTTTGGTACACTAAGCGATTTAATCAATCTGCTTAATCAAAAAGATACTGTTAAACTTCAGAAGACTGCAGCGACTACAAAATTGCTGACTAAGCTTAGCGAGATTGGGAAAATAATAGAGCAAGATTTTTATTACGAACTAATTCCGAACCAGAATTACGACAGGGTTTCGAAAATATTTGCAAAGCTGGAGGAACTTGAAGTTCCTAACAATAGCATTGAGATTAGCCGCGCCACACTTGAAGATGTATTCCTCAACTTAACCGGAAGGAGTTTGAGAGATTGAAAACTATCTATAGACTTATCATCAAAGACGTTATCCGCTTTATTAATGATAAACCGGCTATGATCTTAACTTTTATTGTCCCTCTAATTTTAATAATTATTTTCGGAAATATTTTTGGGGGAAGCGGTGGCCCCAGAGGTCGAGCAAATCTGATTCTTGTAAACGAGAGTAACTCTATAGTAGCAAAACTTATTGAACAAAGACTTGATTCATCAAAATCTCTGCGTCCCGTGAAAACTTATGAACCTGAAAATGGTAAAGACACGCTTAAGTTTGATGAAGAAACAGCTAAGGAATGGGTTAGAACAGGTAAAATCTCTGCTGCTGTTGTTATGCCTAAGGATTTTCTGACTGATACCTCCTCGTCGATCAAGTTTAAATTCTACTACGATCCCAAAAATGAAATTGAGTCTTCCATAATCCAAGGTAATATTCAGCAAACAATTTTTACACAAATTCCAAGAATGATGCCTCTCTTAATGCAGAGGGCTGCAATAAAGGAAATTGGAAGTCTTAAAGGGGAGAAGTTTGTTAAAAATATTAGCCAGATAGTTGGTGAATCATTTGGTGTGAACCCGGACAGTATTCTTCGTTCAGTAACTGTAATTGACTCAGCTGCACTTTTTAGAGAAGCGAAGGATTCGAGTTCACAGAGAAATTTTGTAAACAATCTGGTTAAATTCGAGAGTGAACAGTTAGTTGGTAAAAAAATTACAAATCCGGGACTAACAAGAACAGTTGGCGGCTGGGCCATGATGTTTTTACTTTTTTCGTTAACTGGCGCAGCAACTAGTATGTTCGAAGAGAAGCAAGAGGGAACACTAAAGCGAATTCTTTGCATGCCAATCTCCAGATCCCAAATTCTTTGGAGTAAGTACCTGTATTCCATCATGTTGGGTTTGGTCCAGTTAATGGTATTATTCTTCTTTTCTTGGATTCTCTTCGATGTCAGTGTCTTTACTAATTTCGGTAATCTAATGATAGTGATGGTTGCTTCTGCAGCAGCAGCAGTTTCATTTGGAATGGCAATCACCTCGGTTGCGAAAACCCTAAGTCAAGCCAGTGGATTTAGTACCCTCTTTATTCTAGTGATGTCTGCGTTAGGAGGGTCTTGGTTTCCAGTTTCATTACTTCCGGACTGGATGCAGCACCTAAGCAAAGCTACCATTACATATTGGTCAGTTGAAGCGTTCCTGCAAGTTCTTTGGCGCCAAGCCGATTTTATGACGATTCTACCCTATGTTGTTGTTTTACTTCTAATTGCTCTATTAATTAATTCATATGCCTTAATTCGTTTTCAAAAGGGATGGATATAATTCCATCTCTTTTTCTCACTAATAGTTACTTTCTTCTTTTTCTTGATAAAATGATTATTAAACTCTTCATTTCTCATCCAATTAAGCTTATTTTGTATGGTATAATTCTTGCAACATTAACCTGTTAATTAAATTTTGAAAAGCAGAGAGTTTTATGGCAGATGAAAAATTAAAATTAGAAGACTTGCTGGGCGAAGTTCAGCGTACTGAAGAAAAAGAAAGAATTGATTATGTTGCTATTATTGGCGGCGGGATCATGGGGCAAGGTATTGCGCAAACAATTTCAGCAGCCGGATTGGATGTGTTAATTGTCGAACGCGATGAGGATCAAGTTGAGAGATCTAAGGACAGCCTTAAAGCGTCCATGGAAAGGGAGATTACAAGATGGGCCATGACTCAAAGCGAAATGAAATCAGTTCTCAGCCGAATCAAATGGACAACTGATAAATCGGAAATCCCGGAATGTGACCTTATTATTGAAGCAGTTGACGAGAATTATGATCTTAAGAAGAGTATTTTTAAGGAGTTAGACGCAATAGCTAAACCGGGTACAATTTTCATTTCAAACACCTCTACGCTCAGTCTTACAAAAATTGCCGATGTTACAAATCGAAAAGACAAGATTATTGGAATGCACTTTTTGAATCCGGTACCTAAGGTTCCACTCGTAGAGTTGATCCGAGCTATGGATACTTCTAGTAATACAGTTGAGATTATCAAAAAGTTTGCTGCAAAAATTGGCAAAACTGCTGTTGAGGTTTATGAGTATCCGGGATTTGTAACAACTAGAGCTATTGTCCCACTTTTAAATGAAGCTATGTTCATTCTTCTTGAAGACGTAGCTACTGCAAAAGATATTGATACGGCTATGCGACTTGGATATAATTTTAATATGGGTCCGCTTGAAATGGCAGATACTATGGGATTGGATGAAGTTCTGGCTTGGATGGAAACTCTTTGGGCAACACTAGGCGAGCCAAGATACAGACCTTGTCCAATACTTAGAAAATTAGTACGCGAAAGAAAACTAGGTAAAAAGTCTGGCGAAGGATTCTTTAAATATGATTCTGATGGTCGAATAATTTCTTAAAATTTTGAGGAAAGAATGAAAGTTTTAGTTCTAAATTGTGGTAGCTCGTCAATAAAATATCAGTTTATGGATACGACTCTATCTGTTGCTTTAGCAAAGGGAATGGTTGAAAGAATTGGAATGTCTAGCGCAGTACTTACACACCAGCCGCACGATAGAGAGAAAATTAAGATTGTTGGGGAGATTTTGGATCATACTATTGCGATAGAGTATGTCATTGCTGTCTTACTTTCGCCAAACCATGGTGTAATAAAAGACAAAAAAGAAATAGATGCCGTAGGACATAGAGTAGTACATGGTGGTGAGACATTTAGCGGTTCTGTGTTAATTACAGATCAAGTTATGAATGCTCTAAAAGAAAATATTGAATTAGCCCCACTTCATAATCCGCCAAACATAAAAGGTATTCAAGCAACAAAGGAACATTTGCCAAGCACTCCGCAAGTTGGTGTTTTTGATACATCTTTCCATATAAAAATGCCTCCAAAAGCCTATTTGTATGGAATTCCTTATGAACTATATAAAAAATATAAAATTCGCCGTTACGGATTCCACGGTACTTCGCACAGATTCGTTGCTCAAAGAGCCGCATTGTTACTTGGAAAACCATACGAAGAATTAAAGATCATCACAGCACATCTGGGCAATGGATGCTCCATGGCTGCTGTGGATCACGGTCATTCGGTTGATACGTCTATGGGTTTTACGCCGCTTGAAGGATTATTGATGGGAACTAGAAGCGGCGATATGGATCCATCGGTAATTTTATATATAATGGCAAAAGAAGGCTTATCACTCTCAGAGGCTAATACGCTTCTAAACAAACATAGTGGTTTAATCGGTATTAGCGGTGAAAGCAGCGATATGAGAGAGATTGAAGAAGCTCTTGGAGAAGGAAATAAAAAAGCAAAAATGGCTTTTGATGTGTTTACTTATAAAATTAAGAAATATGTGGGAGCCTATGCTGCTGCTATGGGCGGAGTTGATGCTTTAGTTTTCACAGGCGGAATTGGAGAAAATTCAAATTTAGTCCGTAAAGATGTTTGTGATCAGATGGAGTACATGGGAATTGAGTTTGACGAAGAAGCAAACAATAACGTAAAAGGCGAATGTGCGATCTCTAAGCCAAACTCAAAAGTGAAAGTTTTCAGAATTCCTACTAATGAAGAGTTAGTAATTGCTCTTGATACAGAAGAAATTGTTAACGAGCAGTTAAAAACTATCAAGAATTAACCTGAGCTTAATTAGGTTCGTAATGCCGGAGAAATCCGGCATTTCTTTTTTAAAGAAGCTTTTCTAAAAAGTAATTAATTTACCGGCAACAAAGTAGGTGAGCTATGGAACTACAATTAAGAGATAAGACAGTTCTTATTACCGCGTCAAGCGCCGGAATTGGGAAAGCCACTGCTGAGTTATTTATAAATGAAGGATGCCGAGTTGCAATTTCGTCTAGCAATAAAGAAAACCTTTTAAAAGCTATTGATGAAATTAAATCTGTTTATGGAATTGAGACATTGTGGGAACAGTGCGATATCAATAATCCTAATGAGATTGAAGATTTAGTTAAGCATGTCCAAAACAATTTAGGTCCTATTGATATATTGGTAAACAATTGCGGTGGCCCAACGCCCGGTTTCTTCGAAGATTTATCAGATGATAATTGGGAACATGCGTTTGAACAAGTTCTTATGAGTGCTGTTAGATTTACTAGACTTGTTTTACCTGGAATGAAAGAGAAAAACTGGGGACGCATCATTAATATTACTTCCTTATCAGTTAAGCAGCCGGTAGACAATTTGATACTTTCCAATTCATTAAGAAGCGGAGTAACTGCTTTTGCAAAGACTCTAAGCACACAAGTTGGCAAACATAATATAACTGTTAACAATGTCGCACCGGGTTATACGCTAACTGGTAGACTGTATGAATTAGCAGTAATCAGAGCAAAACAAAAAGGTATTTCTCACGAAGAAATACTGGCATCGATGGCTTCCGAAGTGCCGATGAAGAGACTGGCTAAACCAGATGAAATCGCTTCTATGATAGTTTATTTGGCTTCAGAGCAAGCCGGTTACATAACAGGGCAAACAATAGTTGTAGATGGCGGAGTTATTAAATCTACGTATTAAACTGCAGAACGAAGAAGCAGTAACTGTAATAATCTCTTCGTTTAATCAAGAAAATTTTTTCCTCAAAACAGAGGACATATGCAAAAAGAAATTGAAATAGTAATTCCACCAGATAGATTAAATGACAGTGAATTCCTCAGAATCCAGTCTTCTCGAATATTACGAGTAAACCTTTCTGAAATAAAAGCAGTGCAGTCAATCCGCCGATCTATTGACGCGCGTAGTAAAAACCCGGTTTATAGACTTAAAGCAATTGTATATGTTAACGAGAATCCCGTCAAATTAACGCCTAGTTTTAATTTTAGTCCGGTTACTTCAGACAAATCAGTAATAATTGTCGGAATGGGTCCGGCGGGAATGTTTGCTGCTTTAAGATTGATTGAACTAGGAATTAAGCCGATAATTGTCGAAAGGGGAAAGGATGTTCAAGCACGACGTAAAGATCTAAAAGCTATACAGCAAGAGGGTTTGGTAAATCCAGATTCCAATTACTGTTTTGGAGAAGGCGGTGCCGGCACTTACAGCGACGGAAAACTTTACACCCGCTCTACAAAGCGGGGAGATGTTGGAAGAATTCTAAATATTCTTGTTCAACAAGGAGCGCAAGAAGAAATATTAATTGATGCTCATCCTCATATCGGTTCCAACAAACTCCCCAAAGTTGTTCAGTCTATTCGCGAAACAATTATTAATTGCGGAGGAGAAATACATTTTGACTCACGTGTAACTGATTTTATTAAAAAAGAGAATAAAGTTTGTGGCGTTGTTGTTAATCAAGAAAAAGAAGTGCTGGCGCATTCTGTTATTTTAGCAACCGGACACTCGGCACGTGACATTTATTATTTGCTCAATCAGCGAAACATTAAGATTGAAGCCAAACCATTTGCTATGGGAGTTAGAATTGAACATCCTCAAGCGCTAATAGATGAAATGCAGTATCATTCAAAAGAACGCAATCCAAATCTTCCGGCTTCCAGCTACAGTTTAACTTGTCAGATTGATAAGCGGGGAGTTTATTCGTTTTGCATGTGTCCCGGCGGTATTATTATTCCAGCTTCGACTGATAAAAATGAATTAGTACTAAACGGAATGAGTGTTTCGCGAAGAGATTCTCCTTTTGCGAATTCGGGTTTTGTTGTTTCCGTAAATGAAAATGACTGGCAAGAATATTTATCTCACGGAGTATTTGCCGGACTTGAATTTCAGAAGGAAGTTGAGAGAATTGCTTTTGATGCCGGAGGGAAAACACAGTGTGCGCCTGCTCAGCGCATAACTGATTTTGTGAAGGAAAAAACTTCCAGCTCATTACCTAAATCTTCATATATACCGGGCACGGTTTCTTCTCCATTGCATGAGATTTTACCAAAGCAAATTGCAAACGGGTTGAAATTAAGTCTCTTTGAGTTTGATAAGAAAATGAGAGGCTATCTTACCGAAGAAGCACAAATTCTTGCTGCTGAAACAAGAACAAGTTCGCCAATCAAAGTTCCAAGGGATAATGAAACTCTTATGCACGTTGAAGTTGAAGGATTATTTCCATGTGGTGAAGGTGCCGGTTATGCTGGTGGAATTGTTTCTGCGGCTATTGATGGAGAAAGAAGTGCAGAGGCAGTTGCAAAGTATTTAAACCTTCGTTGAGAAACCCGCAGATTCAATAACTTTCTTTGCGCAGTCTGCTTCTGTTTTTGTGCTGAACGCAAGTCTGAATGTCCCACCCATTCCTTCGCGTATTTTCAAAAGCTCCATGTCTTTTATGTTTATGTTGTTCTCAAAAAGTGCAGTAGAAATTTTAGAAATTTCTCCGGGCTGATCTTTAACATAAACAAACACATCATAAAGCTGAGAGATCATTCCTTTCGTATTCTTTGGGATTTCGTCTCGTTTTATGCGAGCAGTCTCAAATCGATCAGCAAGCAGACTTAATTTGTCTTCA
>JBHEKZ010000004.1:0-3859 GCA_041859025.1 Melioribacteraceae bacterium
AAGAGAAAGCGGCAGAATATTGGCGGATTTCATCCTTTCGAAAAATAGATTGAAACTGGTTACACAAGATTAATCTGAGATAATATTTTGAAGACGAATGCCGTCCGCATACTTGAAGCAAAAAATATTGTTCATTCAACATTCGAGTATGAGTCGGACGAAAACGAAATTGATGCTGTTTCCGTTGCTCTAAAGATAAATGCTGAGCCGGAAACAGTATTCAAAACTCTTGTCGCAAGAAATGAAAAGAATGAACTGCTTGTATTTGTTATTCCGGGCAACTTTGAACTGAACCTCAAAAAAGCCGCAAAAGCCAGCAGCAGTAAAAGCATTGAATTAATCAAAGTAAAAGAACTTCAGCCGTTAACCGGATATATCCGCGGAGGTTGTTCCCCGATTGGAATGAAGAAGCTCTTTCCAACCTACATTGATGAAACCGCACAACTACATGATAAAATTTATTGCAGTGCCGGTGTAAGGGGCATGCAGCTTTTTCTCTCGCCTATTGATCTCGCGGATGTTGTAGAAGCTGATTTTTGTGATTTAATCTAAAGCATAAAATCATCTTAAAATTTTTTAGCCGCTCCACCATTCTCACGTTTGAACCGTCTAATCGTCATCACAAAAGCGAGATAATTATGAATTTGCGCCTAACTGTTGTAGTGTTCCTGCTAGTTTCAAGTTTTACTTTCGCTCAAACATCCCGCACCACCTCACAAATAAATTTTTTAGCAAATCCACAGCACACAAGTATTTTTCAAGAAGAAGCTGTCGCATCTTCACCGGAAGTTAAATTCATATTCGAAACTAAAGGAGCAGTAAGATCAACACCATCTATTTATCAGAGTAGAATTTATTTCGGAAGCGGCGATTCTCACATTTATTGCATAGATGAAAAAAAGGGAAATGAGATTTGGAAATATAAAACCGGCGGAGCTGTTACATCTTCTCCCTCAATCATAAACAATAAGCTATATTTTTCGAGCAAAGATGGATTTCTCTATTGTGTAAATTCTTCAAACGGAAAACTGATTTGGAAATTCAATCTTGGTAAAGAACTTTTCTACAAATGGGAATTCGATTATTATCTCTCAAGTCCAACCGTTGTTGATAATGTGGTTTACATCGGAAGCGGTGACGGAAATTTATACGCGGTTAACTCTACCAACGGAAAGCTGTTGTGGAAATATTTTGCCTGCTCCAGAATCAGGTCCACTCCAGCCATTGCTAATGGAATTATTTACTTCGGCGATTTTGCCGGAAAATTATACGCTATAGATTTGAAGAGCCATAAGCCTAAATGGATTTATGAAACAGACGGGGTTAAAATTAACATTGAGGAATTTTTGTTTGATAGAAGCGCGCTGGTTTCTTCGCCGACAGTTTATGAGGATGTTATTCTTGTAGGCAGCCGGGAAGGATTTCTTTATTGCGTTAATAAAGAAACCGGCAAACTAAATTGGAAATATGATCACAAAGTTTCGTGGGTTATTTCTACTCCGGCTATTTATAAGGAGAATGTAATTGTTGGAACTTCAGATGGACATTTTGTTAACTCAGTTAACATAAAAACGGGTGTTGAAGATTGGAGATACAAAACAAAAACTCCGGTTTGGACAACAATGGCGGTCGCTTCCGGTGTTGTCTATGGCGGAGATTATAGCGGTAATTTTTTTGCTCTTAGCGCAGAATCGGGAAAAGAACTCTGGAATTTTAAAACCGGCGATAGAATTCACGGCTCTCCGGTTGTTAAAAATGGTGTGGTCTATTTCGGCTCGGACGATGGAAATCTTTATGCGATAGGCGGATCGAAAAAATTCAGTGATCGTAATGAGAAAGCAAGAAAAGCAGTTTACTGGGAAGAGTCCAAAGGTTACAATTACTTTTCTAATAAGACCGATGAGTTCATCCGTGATTATTTTGTCCGCGAAGGTTACGAACTTGTTGATGGACAAAAACTAAAATCTTTTATGGAGGATAGAACAAAAGATCAATTGCCTTCATTAGTAGTTTTTGCTAAGAATGATTTCCCTAAAACAATTGTTGCCGATTCATCTAAAACAGATTTGCTGCGGGAATATTTAAGAGGCGACAACAGAGTAGTTTTGCTTGGCGAAAATCCGCTGGCTTACATCAAGGATAATAGCGGCAAACTCGTTGAGTTAGATTATCGTAAAGCGTCGAAATATTTTGAAATTGATTATGGCGGAGAACTGACGGAAGCAATGAAGGGATTAATGCCGAGTTATGTTACGGAGGAAGGTATAAAACTTGGACTGACAGGATTTCGAATTACAATGGCTGGAGTGAATCCAAATCAAGTTTCGGTGGTTTATGCTAAGGATGAAAATGGACTGGCTGCTTCCTGGTTAAAAAATTACGGCGGGCCGGCCAATTCCGGTTTGGTGCAGTTGTGGGTCGATAGGCAACTGCCAAATGCATTAAATCAGATTAAAAACGCAGCTGAATTTGGCTTAAAATAATTTATTGAGCATTTTTAAATGCTTATTTCCATATTTAACCGAATTTTTATAGATTTGGTCACAGAATAATCGAGGTATATAATGGCTAAAACGCAGACCTTTGGCGATAAAGCTAAAAAGCAGAGATCCAGTATAGTTAATGTTAAAGTTGTTAAGACCGTTAAATCCGCAAACGGCAGCTACAAATTCAGCGAAAAGTTTGTTAGACTTGACGACATCAGCAAAGTAAATACAATTAACTAAGCAGTTTTGCTCTAAACAAAAAATCCCGCTATAGGCGGGATTTTCTGTTTTAAACCTCATTTTACAAATTAAGCCGGAACAACCTCTATTGTCGGGTTAACTTCACGGCGAAGCAAATTCTCGATAGCTACCAGAGTTCCTCTTATAGAGCTCGGACAGCTTCCACAAGCACCCTGATAACGAATTTTAAGGGTATGTCCTTCTAATCCCATGACTTCTAAGCCACCGCCGTCTCCGGCTAAAGCTGGACGTACACGCGTATCCAAAATCTCATTAATCTTTTTCAAAAGAGCGGTTTCTTCTTCGGAAGACATTTGAGGTGTATCATTTTCTGCCGGAATCAGGGTTTTATCAAAATTCTTTATGAATTCTACAAATGGTCGCTGAATGTTTCCCCACGCAACTTTAGGGTCTTTTTCAATAGTTATGAATTTATCCATATAGAAAACGGATACAACGCCTCCAATAGCAAAAATGCCGCCGGCTAGAGGATCGTTCTGAGCTTCTTCTGCTGTTTTATAATTGCGTGTTTCTCGTGTAAGCAATTTTTCGTTTAGGATAAACTTAAGTGCCTGCGGATTGGGCGTAAGGTCGACATCTTGAACTTGTAACATAAAATAACTCCTTTACTTGCTGAACCAAAAATAATTGTAAATAGTTTCGTTGCAACATTATCAAAAATTGGATCGGAATTCAATGTGGTGAAACCACATCGTATTAATCATTCCACTTAACAACAGAAAAAACAACTTCAGAATAGTTTTTCCTTTCGTACAAAACTCCAATTTCAGATTCGCTCAATTTCACAATATCAGAATAAGCAGTTTGGTCGCTGCTGGAATTGTTTGTTTCATTTTCAATCCTAAAGCTTTTTTCCCAATGCTTTCCCTCATCAAAACTAATGCGCAGGGTTAAATTGTTTCTGCGGAGTGAGTCTGCCGGATTGCAGAAAGCAATTACGTTCTTATCATTATGGTTGCCAACATTTAAAAGTGCACCTTGACAAACGGGGTCAGGCAGGTTAGAATCGAAATAAGTAGCATCCCAAGTTTGACCGCCGTTTGAACTGACCGAGATAATTCGAGATCGAATATCGCCCCTTTGATTTCTACTATTCAGCATTAATTTGTTAT
>JBHEKZ010000533.1:0-4182 GCA_041859025.1 Melioribacteraceae bacterium
CTGTTGGTTAATATTGTTGAGCCAAAAGAGAATGATGAAATTTATGATCCTACAGTTGGTTCAGGTGGTTTCTTAATTCAAGCTTACAACTATGTTAAAAGCCGTTACGGTTTGGATAAAAAAGTTAGCTTGTTCGGACAAGAAAAAAACGGTACCACCTGGTCTCTGTGTAAAATGAATTTTCTTTTCCATGATATTTACGATGCTAATATTCAAAATGGGGACACACTCTTAAATCCGCTTCACATTGAAGGCGGTGTAACTCGCCGGTTTGATGTTGTTCTTGCTAATCCTCCTTTTTCTCAGAATTGGACAACTGATGGAATGCACCATGATGAGCGCTTCAATTTTAAGATGCCCAAAAAAGGTAAAGCCGATTTCATGTTTGTTCAGCACATGATTCACTCTCTAAAAAGCAACGGTCGGTTGGCTGTGGTTATGCCAAATGGTGTTTTGTTCCGTGGCGGCGAAGAAAAGAATATGCGTAAATGGCTTGTTCAAAATGGTTTTCTCGAAGCGGTTATTAGTTTACCGCCGGCTCTTTTTTATGGAACGGGTATTCCGGCAGCTTTTTTGGTAATTAACATGAATGGTGCGGGTGAGAGAAAAAATGTTTTACTTATTAATGCCGATAAAGAATTCAAAGAAGGTAAAGTTCAGAATAAGCTTAGACCGGAAGACATTGAAAAAATTACTTACGTCTATAAGAACAAAATTGAAATTCCAAATTATTCCAAGTTAGTTTCAAAAGAAGAAATAGAGCAAGAAGAATTTATTCTGAATGTTCGTAGGTATGTAGATAATTCTCCGTTGCCGGAACCTCACGATGTTAAAGCTCATCTCCAAGGTGGAATTCCGGAAACTGAAATTGATTCTCTAAATCCTTTCTTCGAAAATTACTCTGGACTCAAAAACAATCTTTTCCAGTGTTATTCTAAACATGTCACACCGAGCGAACTTGTGGTGAGCGGAGTCGAACCAGTCGAGGTGACGGGTGAAGAATCTCATACCCATGAATTGGAAAAATATTTTCAGTTTCATAAATCCATCACAGAAAAAGAACACATCAAAGAAATAATTGATGAATCCATCTCAATTAAAACAAAACACCAACAATATTTCGATCTTATTGATTCCTGGTGGAATTCAAACCTTTCCCATCTCGAACAATTGCCCGTGAATAAAAATGTTTTTGAGCTGCGGGAACTGTTTACTACAAGTATTGCAGATCAAATGGTGTCTCTCAATATTCTCGATCTCTATCAATCGCGCGGCTCGTTCGCTCATTTCTGGAATACAATTTCAGCGGACTTAAAATCTGTTGCCGCAAGTAATTGGAATCCCGAACTAATACCCGATGATGAAATTCTCGAATCTCAATATCCGGAAGTAATAAATGAATTAAGAGAGAAAGAATCACGCCGCGATGAACTTGAAGCTCTCTTCAAAGAAGTGAATGAACTTGAAGAGGGACAGTTTAACGAGGAAGATTACGAAGTCTTTCCCAAAGATATTTTGGCGGAATACAAAGAGCGTATTAAAGAAAACGGCGCAAAACAAAAGGAATGCGAAAAACAAATTACCAACCTTAATAAGCGTTACAACGCCAACGCTAAAGCAATATTAAAAAATGCTGATAAGGAAACAAAAGATGTATTGAAAATTAAAATAGACAACTATGAAGTAGGCGTTAATACCGAACTCGATTCCATTTTAAAAGAAATTGAAGTGTTAAAACCTATTGCCGCTGATTATGCTAAAAGAAAAGAGGAAACCCAAAAAATTATTGAACGCCACTATGAACTAGATAAAGAATTGAAAGAAGTTCGCTTGGTAATCAAAGAAATAAAAAGTAATAAAGAAAAAACTGTTGAAAAAGCACGCGAAAAAATTACACAAGAAGAAGCTAAAGTTTTAATTCTTGCCCGCTGGAAAAGAACTCTTACTACTACTGTTGAAGAATACCTTAAACAATACCAGCGCAAGTTTCTTTTTGCAATTGAAAACCTCTGGAATAAATACACAATTCCATTGAACTCAATTATTACCGAACGCGATAAAGAAACCGAACAACTAAATAAATTCTTGTCTGAGTTGGGCTATGAGTGAGCTTCAAGAAAATACTTTATTGGGTAATATTGTTAAAATACTATATGGTGTATCTCCTAAAAATATTTTAGATGAAGATGGGGAATCGTTAGTCGTAGGAACCGGAATAGAAACAAGGAAAGGAAATGAATATTTAATTAAGGGAGAAACCATAGTTTTAGGAAGAAAAGGAACTATCGGTAATCCATCTTTTTTCTCTGGTAAAATATGGATTATTGATACTGCATACTATCTTATACCAATCGTAGAAATTAATTTGAAATACTTGTTTTACTTTTTATGCACATGCAATCTTGAAGCATTGAATTCCTCTACGGGAGTGCCAAGTTTATCACGTTCAGATTTAGAAAGAATTCGGGTCAAATTCTTACAATTAAACGAACAACGCAAAATCGCTTCAATTCTTTCAACTATCGATTCCGTAATCTCCAGAACAGAAGCCGCAATAGAGAAATATAAATCCATTAAACAAGGATTAATGCAAGACCTATTTACGCGCGGCATAGATATTAAAACCGGCAAACTCCGCCCAACCTACAAACAAGCTCCGCATCTTTATAAAGAAACTAAATTGGGTTTTATTCCAAAAGAGTGGGATGATTCATTTTTCTCAAAATATATAAATCATAACATGTATGGACCAAGATTCAATGCAAAAGACTACAATGAAAATGGAAATGTTAAAACGATTAGAGGAATGGATTTTACACAAGATGGAGAAATACTTTATGATCAAGCTCCAATAGCATTATTGCCTACTAATTTAGTATCTGCTCACAAACTAAATGCTGGCGATGTTGTTATTGTTACAACTGCCGAATGTGGTCTTACAGCAGTTTTTGAAGAACAGCAATTGGCTTTTATACCAAGCGCCTATACTGTTAAATATAGATTCAATGAGTCAATAAATCCTTATTTCATAAAGTATTTTATGAAAACTTTTGCAGCAATAAGCCTAGTAAAAAAATATATTCGTCAAGGAACATTAGGTAATCTTCCTGGCTCAGATCTTTTGCGATTTAGTATTCAGATTCCCAAGAAAGACGAGCAAGATGAAATCGTGAAAAGATTAGACCAAGTAGAGATTGTTATAAAACGGGAAGTTGAAGAATTAAATAAGTATAGCAAAATTAAAACCGGCTTAATGCAAGTTCTTTTAACCGGCAAAAAGAGAGTAAAGCTTGCTGAAGAAACCAATTAAAATCAAATCTGGAATACCACCAAGGCAAAAGGTTCGAGCTTCTGAAAAAATAAGTGTCGCCAATGATTTGCAAATCATTGAATCAAGAAGATATAAAAAAGCATCACAGTTTTTGTGGCGGTACATGGACATTCACAAGTTCCTAGATTTTTTAAATACAACAGAATTATCATTAACAAGAATGGACTTATTTGAAGATCCACTCGAAGGTATTCCCTTAAAGACATTAATTCAATTTTCAAAAGATGCTGATAGAGATCTTTTAACTGACCATAGGCTGAGCGAAATAATTATCAATCAAAAATTATTAGAAGAGTGCAGTTCGGAATTACGTGAACAAATTAAGCTCGTTACAACAATCCAAAAATCATCTTATGTAAGTTGTTGGTTTTGTAGCGATACTGAATCAATGGCAATGTGGAACCTTTATTCAAATCCAGATAGCCTTGCTGTTCGCTTCAAGAGAAATATTTTAATTGATTTAACTAGAAGTGCTTATAATAAGACTAGGTTACAAAACTTAACTATTCGTTCCGGTTATTGTGGTATGGTAGAGTATCAAAAATTTGACAGCATTAATTATCATTCTAATACAGATGATTTTAAAGTTGCCAAGGTTGTATTTAGGAAAGAAAAAAGTTATGAACATGAAAATGAATTTAGGATAGTTGTTAGGACTCAGAAAACCGATTCTCCTCCTTCTCAAATTCGACTTAATATTGAATCCTTGAATCATCTTGGAATCAAGTTTATCACTCATCCCAAGATGAAGGAATGGAAAAAAGAAAACATTAAAAGAGAATTGGAGCGTTTTGATTTAGGTAAGAAAATTTTGGATTCTAAGATCAAGCTTAGAAACACATAATTTTTAT
>JBHEKZ010000616.1:0-3002 GCA_041859025.1 Melioribacteraceae bacterium
TTTATCGCCTCTCTTGCTTTGTTCTGCTGTATTCTTACTTAAGTAAAATAAACTTCTTCATTGCCATATAGTTACCGGCTTCTAATTTGTAAATATATATTCCACTTGAAAGTCTTGATCCATCGAATGAAAAGGAATGAATTCCTTTTTCTTGATATTCATTTACTAGAGTAACTACTTCTTGCCCGGTAACATCATATACTTTTAAGCTAACTTTTTCCGGATTCGGGATGTTATATGAGATTGTAGTTGTAGGATTAAAAGGATTAGGGAAGTTCTGAAATAAAAGAGTTGAAGATAAATTGTTTTGCTGTTCAACATTTATTTGAGATTTTATTTCAAGCCAAATATCTTTTCCTACATTCTTTTCTCTGGCAAACGAACCTAAAAAGTAAATGTTCCCGTTTTCGAACTTCACTTGCGATGATGTATTGTAAAATTCTCTTGTGCCTACCAGCTCAAAAGTTTCTCCAATAGGATTAAGTGATTCATCGATTTTCAACCCCATAAAGTTACCGTTGCTCTCATATTTATACAGAAGGTTGTTGCTTCTATCCTTAGTGATTTCCCACAAATAAAACCATGATGGCTCCTCATTTAATCTTTTTATCTGTTCTGTTAATTCACCATTCCGATTCGCTTTGCGTAAGACCATATTTACTTTTGAGGTAGTTACTTCTTCGGCATAGCCGATAATGAAATTTCCATCCCGGTCTACAGAAACAGTCGAGTTAACGTAGTCACTGAATTTGCTTTCATATATTAAACTGGGATTACCAACTCTTACACCTTTACTATTAAAAATCTGAGCATATAATTTGCCTTCGCCTCGGTTCAATGTTCTGTTAAAATTTACCCATAATAGACAAGTTTCGCGTTTGTCATTCATATCCCAAACCATTGAGCCGGGAAAAACTGTATCTAAATAATTAAAGGAAATACTATAACCCGGATAGATTTTTAGATCTGTTGTTAATACTCTGGAAAAAATTGATATTAAATTAGAATGTTCTGCGTACCAGCTAATCACAACAAATCCGTCACTGTCATTAATCATTTTAATACTTCTGCCGTTCCACTGCATAAAGTCATTGACTTTTATAACACCACCTATCTTTTCACCCTTTGAAGTAATTTTCTGTAAAAATAAATTATTACTCTGGAACCACGCGATGATGTAATCTCCATTTTTATCAGCCATTATACTAGCATTATTCGCGGCATTAGAATCGTCATGAAAATTAATTTGTAAATCGTTTGAAAGGGGAGTTCCGTTTTTGTTAAATACTTTTGCATAAATGTCCCTAGTTCCATTTCTTTCATCTTCCCATGCAACAATAAAACTGCCATTTTTATTTATTGCCATTATTGGCTTGTCTTGCCACGCACTACCTTTATCCTTGCAAGGAAATTCATTCTTACCAAGCGGACTGTATTTGTTATCGTATCTTTGAAAAACAATTCCATTAGTGCCAAATCTTGTATCTGACCAGATAAACAGCAAGTTGTCTTTATTAATTACCGTTGTTTGAAAGTTGGGATAAGCTTTGTTTGAATCCAAATAGACGCGTGTAGTGTTTTGTTTTACCGATCCATCGTTATTATAAACTTTGCAGTAATAAATTCCTTGCTGAACCCAAGAAACAACAAAATCATTTTGGAAACCCGGTGTAACATAGGCAAGATGGCAATACTCTGAGTTCTGTGGATTAACTAACATTCTGCTTTTAATGAACTCGCCGGTTGGTGTAAATATTTGTGCTTCTACTTCTGTTCCTAAACCAACAGCAACATTTGAATACCACACTGCACAAAAGTTTCCATTATCAAGTGCATTAACTGAAGGATAAATATGATTACGGTCTTTTTCAGTGCCGCTTAAATTTATATTGCTACCAACTTTTTCGAATTGAGCATTAACAATTTGACAATATACCGAGGGCTCTTTTTCTATTGTCTCTGACCAGACTACTGCGATATTTCCGTCTTTGTTAATAGTTATTGATTTGCCAAATCCAAAACTTCCTCCATGAATCGATTGAGAATCATTCAATTTTATTTTTGAACTTCTTTCTTTA
Organism: Melioribacteraceae bacterium; assembly: GCA_041859025.1. Classification (GTDB taxonomy): domain Bacteria; phylum Bacteroidota; class Ignavibacteria; order Ignavibacteriales; family Melioribacteraceae; genus Stygiobacter. The sequence continues at coordinate 2,079 of JBHEKZ010000616.1, forward strand.
CCATAGGCATCTAGTTTCATTAAAAATATTGATCCGGCATGCCATGCTAATATAAATCCATTATCTTCAGTGCAAATTATGTTAGCATCAGAGGGGTTGTCTTCATAAAAGGATACTAATACTATGTTTGAACCAATCTTTTCCCCGTTAGGATCATAATATTGCGCTACAATTCCACTATAACCAGCTTCCCAAACAATTACAAATTCTCCTTTGTTGTTATAGGTTACTACCGGTCCGCCGTTACTTATATCTTTATCTGGTTCATTAATTTGAAAGTTTTCTCCAATTGGATTTCCTTGGTAATTGTATCGCTGCCCATAGATGTCTCTTTCTCCATTTCTAAAGTCAAGCCATGTAATGACATAATCGCCATTTAAGTCAGAGGCATCACAACTCGGATAATTTTGGTTGCTTCCGTTTACATCATCATTGTTATTGATTTTAATTCTTAGAGATTGTCCATAAATATTTATCAAGTGGAATGTAAACATGAAACACAAAATGGAAATAAGCCGAAGTGATTTCATTGAAAGACCCCTTTTTTAGTTGAATCAATAATCTGTTCTGATTAGAAATGAAGAGCTGCACTTAACCCTCCATACAATTTCTTATTGTCAGTTGTAATTCTATAAAAATACTTTTCGAAAGTAAATCCCAATTATTATTCACTTTCTTGGATGCTTTGTATTAATAAGTGTCGAAATAATTCTACTAAGAAATGGTAATTGTACCGTATTATTTTGTCAGTTAAGGGATTATATTCGATAAGAAATTTGTATCTAGAATTTTTCGTGGGATTATGGTTATGGGATTAATTGAAAAAAGTAAATTAAACGCATTGACTATTTTGTTAGTTACTCTCTTCTTACTTTCATGTGTCTCAAACAGTACAGAGCCGGATGGAAGTATTACTTTAAAAGC
>JBHEKZ010000167.1:0-3992 GCA_041859025.1 Melioribacteraceae bacterium
GAAGAGGATAGCGGTGAAATGAAAGGCTTCACATCCAATTATGTACGAATAAAGGCACCGTTTAATTCAGAATTAATTAATAAATTTGTGCCGGTAAAAATAACGGAGGTTGGCGAGAATATTTGTACAGCGGAGATTTTACTCCAAACAGAATCAAAGAAAAACTCATTGGATTAATTATGAAAAGAATTATATCTCTAGTTGTACTTATTACGTCAATTTCGTTAGCGCAGTCAACTCTTAGCTATGAGCAGTCAGCAATAAGCAGCCGCCAGAACGGTTTACAAATTCAAAGCCCAAAACATGTCCCGAGCGCAGTCGAGGGATCAGAAATCCAAAATTTTACTAATCTCACCTTGCAGCCGGATACTCCTCAGAAAAAAAGTCCCGGTTTGGCAATTTTGTATTCAATGGTTTTACCAGGTATGGGAGAACTCTACGCAAACTCTTACGACAGCGGAAAATATTTTACTATTGCAGATGGAGCTCTGTGGGGAGTGTTTACCGGATTTACTCTATACGGAGACTGGCAAAAAAACAATTACATCTCATACGCAAAAACAAATGCCGGCATAAACCTGGACGGAATGGAATCGGATTTTATTGCTAACGTTAGTGTCTATATGAGCCTTAGCGATTACAACCGAATTCAAGAGTTAAACCGCGATTATGATAAAACATATAACGCTAATCTCTACAACTGGAATTGGGGAAGTAACGACCAGCGCAAAGAATTTAGAGATATGTGGTCTTCAAGCGAAGGTGCTTATAATAAGGTGCGTTTTGTTGTCGGGGCACTAATTCTTAATAGAATTGTTAGCGCGATAAATGCTGTCCGTTTAGTTAGCGCTTATAACAAAAATTTATCTCAAGAAGTAAGCTGGAATGTTTACTTTGGAGTAGAAGAAAAACCTACACTTCCGCAAACACTAACTTTTAATTTTTCCACCAGATTTTAAATGCTATCACATCATGGATTCGATAAATTCATGATGTGATAACTCTGCTTCTTTATTAACCTTTAGCTTCGTCTCAAATTTAATTTTTCTGTGTACATTTGCAGATCAAATTGATAAATATGAATAACTACAAACTGACAATTCAATACGACGGAACGAACTATGCCGGCTGGCAAAAGCAGATTGGTGTACCAACTGTCCAGGAAATTGTTAATAATGCAATCGATCAGATTCTAAAAGAAAAAGTAAATTTGATTGGCTCCGGCAGAACAGACGCTGGTGTGCATGCTTGGGGACAAGTAGCAAATTTTAGAGCAGATAAAGAGCTTAACCTTTTTCAGTTTCAGTACTCGCTCAATTCAATTTTGCCTTATGATATTTCTGTTAGAGAATCTGAAAAAGTGACGGAAGATTTTCACGCCAGGTTCGATGCAAGGAAGCGTTCTTATATTTATTTGTTTTCAAGAACCAAATCACCTTTCTATCAAAAGTACTCTCTTCATAATCATACAATTTTTGATTATGATTTTGTCTATCTAAATAGAATTAGCAAAGCGCTTCTTGGTGAACATGATTTTACTTCCTTGTCCCGTAGGAATTCCGATGTTGAGAATAAAATATGCAATGTTTATGATACTCATTGGCGGCGCGGAAAGGACTTGGCAATGTTCTATATTACAGCCGATAGATTTTTACGCGGAATGGTGCGCGCAACAGTTGGAACAATATTGGAAACCGTAAAAGAAAACAGAGATGAAAATTTCTTATTAAATTTGCTGGCAAAACAAAACAGAGAAGAAGCCGGAGAGAGTCTGCCGGCAAAAGGTTTATTTTTATATAAAGTGAGGTATAAATGATTGACTTATCAAATAAAGTAACAATTGTAACCGGTGGTTCACGTGGAATTGGTGCTGCTTGCGTTAAGATGTTTGCAAAAGCCGGTTCAAAAGTTGCATTCACATACAAAAGCGCTAAAGGTGAAGCCGAAAAACTTGAAAAAGAATTTCCCGGATTAGTTAAGGGCTTTCAAGTTGATATGGAATCGGAAAAAGAAATTACCGAAATGGTTGAAGCTACAAACAAAACTTTCGGCAGTGTTGATATATTAGTTCACAATGCCGGTATTTGGAACGACGGAACTCTTGAAACAACTACGTTAGCTCACTGGCAGCAGTTGATGAGAGTAAATCTCGACTCGACATTTTTATTTGCGCGCGCATGTTCCCCGATTATGAAAAAGAATAATTTCGGGCGAATGATTTTCATTTCCTCAACTGCCGGGCAGCGGGGCGAAGCATTCCATTCACACTATGCGGCTTCTAAAGGCGGAGTAATTTCATTTACAAAATCGCTTGCTGTTGAATTAGCTCCATTTAATATTACTGTAAATTCTGTAGCTCCGGGCTGGGTTGATACGGATATGAACAACGAAGTTTTTGCCGATGCGGCTTTTAAGGAGAATGCGAGAAAAGGAATTCCCGTTGGAAGAATTCCAACACCGGAAGACATTGCAGGACCAACATTGTTTTTGGCTTCAGAATTAGCGCGGCATATAAATGGTGAAATCCTAAACGTAAATGGCGGAAGCGTTCTCTGCGGTTAGAAACTTTGCTTGTTAGTAAATAAGTTTCGGTAGAATTTAGAAGAAAGACACTGAATGGAATTTTTAACGAATCTGCATCCGGTAATTGTTCATTTTCCTATTGCGTTTTTTGCAGCATTTTTCTTGTTGGAAGCAGTTTCATTCTTCATGAAGAATGAAATGATCTTTAACTGTGCAACTTTTACTCTTGGTGCCGGAGTTGTTACTTCTTTACTTGCTGTAATAACGGGCAATCAGTCACATGAATATTTGAAGCCCGTACTTAAAACAAAACCGGTAATAGTTGAGCAGTTAATAAACAGTCACGAGCAGTTTGCAACATTTACACTTTGGTTTTTCGCGGCTATTTTTGTTTTGAGAATATATTTGTTGTTGAAGAAAAAGTTTTCTCCAAAATGGAAAGCACTTTTTTTAGTTTTTGCAATTGTAGGATTGTATTTTGTTTATCAGACGGGAACGCTTGGCGGCAAACTCGTTTTTGATTTTGGTGTTGGAACTAAACTTTTTTAGTGAATGAGATTATGAAAAAAATTACACTGTTGTTATTTCTCACCGCTTCCATTTCTTTTGGTCAGTTTAGAATTGGGGAAGCCAAGGGATTGTTTATGTCGATTGGTGTTGGACCCCGTTTTCCGGTTTCAACTATGGCTGATAACAGCAACATTGGTGCAGGAGTAAATGTTAACTTTTCTTATACCGATAATGCTGTAATTCCCGTATTCTTTTATACATCAATAGGGTATCAGCATTATCCGGGCAGACAAGATTTATACAAAAGGACAGACTACAGTTCATTCTCAAGTAACGTACTTGTAGTTGCATCGGGGATAAGGTATTACTTCCGTCCGATGTTTGAACAAGTTGTACTTTTAATGCCTGTTGTTGATATAGGTGCGGAATATGCTTTATTCGAAAACTGGAATCAATTTAAAGCCGGCAGTTTGCAGAGAAATACGGTAACTGAACTTAACAAATTCGGTTTTCACGCCGGCGTTGGTGTCTCTATGTTCTTGTTAGATTTTATTGCTTACTATAATTATTTGCCCGATGCAAATTACATTTCGGTTGATCTAAGAGTTAATCTTCCAATCTTCATTAAAATTTAGAGGTCAGAATGGAATTCAAAAATATTTTGTTCTCCGTAAAAAATAATATTGGTTACGTTACCATTAACCGGCCGGAGAAACTTAACGCGCTTAATGACGAAACTCTAGACGATCTCAAGGAATGCTTCAAAGAAATACAAGGAGATTACGGTGTTAGCGTTGTAATAGTTACGGGTTCCGGAGAAAAAGCCTTCGTTGCCGGAGCTGATATTTCGGAAATCCATAAGCTGAATGTTATTGCCGCAAAACACTTTTCCGAAAAAGGTCAGAGCGTTTTTAATCTGATTGAAAAACTTGGTAAGCCGGTAATTGCAGCGGTTAATG
>JBHEKZ010000169.1:0-6307 GCA_041859025.1 Melioribacteraceae bacterium
AATAAAAATGAAAAAGATGATCAATAAGCTTAGTGTTCCCTTACTACTAATCAGTATAACACTTGTAGCATGCACTGAGGCCAGCATAAGTGATCCTGTTGAATCAACAAACGGTGATGCATTAGCATTATCTGAAATGACTGCTGCAATTAACAATTCAGCATATGATAATCCTACTGATGCTCAAGCTAAAGGATTGCAGTTTATGCGCGAAGAAGAAAAACTGGCCCGCGATGTTTATACAACAATGTATAACAAATATGGTATAAGAGCTTTCCTAAATATTTCTAAGAGCGAACAAACTCATACGGATGCAATTAAAGCACTTTTAGTTAAATATAACATTGAGGATCCGGTAAAAAATGATGCCGTTGGTTCTTTTGCAAATGCAGATTTGCTTACGCTTTACAACAAGTTAATTGCTGCCGGCAATGTTTCAGATGCTGAAGCGTTAAAAGTTGGAGCGGCAATAGAGGAAATAGATATACTTGATTTACAGAAACACATTTCCGAATTAAATAATAATGCCGATATAAAATTTGTTTATGAAAATTTGATGAAGGCTTCTGGAAATCATCTGCGAGCATTTGTCAGAAATCTTAATTCGCGCGGAGTAGTTTACTCGCTGCAATACATGGATAAAGCCGCTTACGATTCCTACATAAACTAACCGAACAAAAGCCGCAAGAAGTTTTCTTGCGGCTTTCTTATAATCTTTCTAATCTTGATCTCAAATGCCTTTCCCTTATTCCACGTATTCTTGCGGCTGCACTTTTGTTGCCGTTGGTTCTTTTTAAGGCTTCGTTAATCATCGCTAATTCAAACTCTTTCATTTTGCTATCGTAATTGTCGTCTAGATTAAGCGGATCGTATTTCTTATCATTTTCTTTCAGCTCGCTGAGCAAAGGCAAATCGCTTGTAGTGATTAAATTCTCCCTGGCTAAAACAACAGCACGCTGGATAACATTTTCCAATTCGCGAATATTACCAGGGAAGTTATACTTGATGAGCTGGTCCAAAGCTTCGCGACTTATTCCAGTCACATCCTTGCCGAGATCGCCGGCAAAGCGTTTTATGAAATGATCTACTAGAATTGGAATATCTTCTTTACGCTGGCGAAGCGCCGGTAATTGCACAGTTACAACATTTAGTCGGTAAAATAAGTCCTCGCGAAACAATCCATTTTTCATCATCTCTTCCAAATTTCTGTGAGTCGCGGCTAAAATTCTTACATCTGTTTTTTCAGTTTGATTACTTCCGATTCTCTGAAACTCTCCGAATTGTATTGTTCTCAAAAGTTTTACTTGAATTGGCAAAGGAATTTCACCGACCTCATCAATAAAAATTGTTCCGCCGTTTGCTTCTTCAAATCTTCCGATTCTTTGGCTTATTGCGCCGGTAAAAGAACCCTTTTCGTGACCGAATAATTCGCTTTCCAATAAATTTTCCGATAGGGAAGCGACGTTCACTGTAATAAATTGCTTTTCCTTTCTAGGGCTTGCAAAGTGTATTGCTTTGGCAATTAGTTCCTTTCCAGTTCCGCTCTCTCCTCGAATTAAAACTGAAGCTTTTGAAGAAGCAACTCTTCCGGCTGTGCTTAAAACATTTTCCATTATGGCGCTCTGAGTAATCATACTCTCGAAACGGAATTTATCTTGCAGTTGTTCTTTCAAAAATTTGTTTTCGCTTAAGAGATGTTTTCTTTCTTTTATTCTATTTAGAATAGTTTCCAGTTCATCAAGATCGATTGGTTTTATTAAGTAATCGAACGCGCCAGCCTTCATAATTTGTACCGCGCTTTCAATCGTGCCAAAAGCTGTCATTACAACAACGTCGATTTCCGGATTTAGATTTTTCATCTCGCGAAGAACAGTTAAACCGTCCCAGCCGGGCATTTGAAAATCTGTAAGAACAATGTCTATTGTATTTTCTTGAGCAATTTTAAGTGCTTTCTCACCATCGTTAGAAGTGAAAACATTATAATTTCTCTTTGTTAGAAAACTTTTTAGAGACTGAATTTGCGCTTCTTCATCATCAATGAGAATAACAGAAAACTCTCGCATAAATAATCCTTAAATGTTCTTAGGAAGTTGAATAGTAAATGTTGTTCCGTTTCCAAGTGAACTTTCAACACTAATTACCCCATTATGCTCAGCGATAATCTGCTGAACAACGCTTAAACCAATTCCGCTTCCTTTAGTTTTTGTAGTAAAGTAAAGATTGAAAATCTTTTTGATGTTGTCTTGTGAAATTCCTTTGCCTGTATCTGTAAATGTGAGCTCGATAAATCCTTTTCCATTCTCACATGAATCAATAGAAAGTGAGCCTTCATCAGAAAGCGAATCTAGCGAGTTCTCAATCAAGTTTATAATTACTTGCGTAATCTTTGTCCTATCCCAGTTTACAGATTCATTATAAGAATTATTGATAAAGAAGTTGAAGTTTTTGTTCTTAAAAACTTCTTTGTATTGATTCTCTATCTGAGCAAACAGTTCTTGGAGAATGAATAATTCAGTTTGCATAGGTTTCGGCTTAGCGAATTTTAGAAAGCTTTCAATTGTATCGTTAATTCTCCTAACTTCTCTGTAAACAAGCTGTGTCAGATTTTTATACTCTTCACCATTCTCAGCCGGTAAATAATCTTTGCCCAGTTGCTGGGTTATTGTTCCAATAGAATTGAGCGGGTTACGTATTTCATGAGCTACTGAAGAAGCGAGCTCTCCCATTGCAGTTAGCCGCTCGCTTCTGATAACTTGTTCTTCCAATCTTTTTTGTTCGGTCAAATCTCTAATAACTAGAATAATGTTTACTTCATGATTCTCGTTTGTAAACTCGCTTCTTGAAGTGAGAAGAACTCTTTTCTTTCCGGAAACAGTGCAAATCACTTCTTCAATAGTTGATTGATTTTCTATGAAATTTTTAATGCATGCTTCGCCAAATAGATTCTTTACTTCATTGCCGAGCAATTCATCTTTTGATTTGTGAAATAGTTTTTCCGCAGAGCTATTTGCTGATTTGATCTTCAAGCTTTTGTCTATTACAATAATTGCATCGCTTACATTGTCAATAAGTTGTGATGAGTATGATTCAATAGCTTTGAATTTTTTCGATAGCAAATCAAAATTCTGCCTGATGAAAATCATCGAAAATGTAATAAACCCAAACACTAAGAATATAATTCCGAGGAATATTATTCTCCTCGTTAACCGTTCGTTTATTTTCGAAAGGGGGTCCATCGATAGTCCTAAGCGAAACACACCAATTAGTTCACCATTATGAATAAATGGATGTAGAAGTTCAAAGACTTCAGTATCGGCATGTTTAAGCACTCTCCATCTATAACTTTTCCCCGAAATAATATTTTTCAAAAATTGAGAACTGTTGATATCTTCAAGTGCATCAATCTTTCCGGAGCCTGCAATAATTCCCTTCTCATCTTGAAGTGCAGCGTAAAGTATTTGTTTGTTCTCGGTAACATTCTTAAGAAGAACACCAAAGCCAACTTGTTTCCGGAAACTTAGTAATTCATCTGCGTCAATATTCAAAACAATCGCATTTCTGTTTTCAGCTGCAATTGCCAAAGCATAACGTTGGCCCTCTAAGAATCTGGCCGGTTTTATTCCAATAATTAGGGTATCTACCTCATTATCAAAGATCGGACTAAGGTAGTCCAAAGGATTATGTTTTTCAGGTAATCCGTTGTGCTCTTCTTTCGAACTCGTTAATATTTTCTTTCCTGTTTTGTCAAAAACATTTATCCGGTATATGCGATTGTTCTCGGCAAGATTGGCCAGCATTTGTTCGTTTACCATACCTCTGTCGTAAAACATTTTGATCATCACAGCGTTACTAAGAAGCCTTTGCTTTACTTCATCCTCAATTTTATTATATGATAGTAGTGCGTTTTCCGAAGAGGTGAGCAGCGTTTCTAAAAGTGAATGACCTTGTTTCTCCATAAGCTCGAGCATTTCACTCTTGCTCTGGCTCAATTCAATTGCAACTGAAGAAATTACAATGATGGCTGTAACAAGAAGAATTAACAATAAGCTTTTGGGATGAACTAAAATGTTCTTGAAGAGCTTCACGTTTTTGCCATTTAATTCTTTTACAATTTACTAAAATCATCAAACAATAGGATGCAACAATTTGCAAATGAATTCAAAAATAGGGACACCCTATTCAGATTACACTTTAAGAATTTGTTTGAAGAGGATTAAAGCTCAATTCCTAAGCTTAAGTTTATTGAATTGCTTTTGTAGTCGAATAAATAACTGTTGGATTTATTCTTAATCGTCTGGTAGTTTAATCCAATAGACAGATTGTTCCCGTTAAGAAATTCCAAAGGAATACTTTTCGTTAAAGATAAATTGAAGATGCTTTGGGTATCGCTGCGCATAATATCCGTGTTATAAAAAAGCGATTCATCATAAAGTCCTTGCGATGGGTAATTCTTTTTGTTCAGATAATATCCGGCTTTAATCTGCAAATCATCAAATAGAATTTGTGTTAACTCAACTGCAAAATTGTTCCCTTCATAGTTTACCGGATCATCAAACATTTCGGATTCATCACCGTAAATCATATTCAAATCTTTTACGAATGTACCAAAACCATTTAATATACTTCTGTTTGTAAATTGGAATGCAAGTCCGGTTGTTTCCGTTACCGATTGGGCAATTCTTCCAAATGCTAACACTTGCGATAAGGACGAAACATTTTTATCTCTAAATGATTCTGTAATAAGGTTATTAGCTTCATCAAGGTAGGAATACGTCCCGGTTTGGGTGGGAGTGAGATATTTCTTAAAGTTAAATGCGCCTCCCAAAATTACCGTAGTTCCCGTTTCAAATCCTTTGTTAATTGCAGCGCTAAAACTTGTTGTAACATTGTCAAGAATCGGAATGCTTGCATACTTTGTCGCTGTTACATTGGGTGAAAGAGTAAAGTAGAAATTATCAACTTCGAATTGGTAATTGTAGTAGATGTTGTAATTGTTATAGTCAAAATATGTATAGATATCTTTGTTTAGTCTTTGTTCAAACGAAATACCGAGAGAAGCGGATTCAAATTCTTTCCAAATAGATGCTTGGTGATAATAAAAATTTCTATCCGGCAATACATCAAATGCCGCATAACTTCCAATGTAACCAACTTTCAGAAATTCGAAATCTCTTTCAATGCTTCCGGTAAAGGAAGATACGAATGATTTTTCGGCCAGCTTAGAACGAAAAGGATTATCGTTGTATTCTTGTTCAGTTGATAATCCAAAACTCCATTGTGCATAGAGAGGTATTGATAGAAAAGTGAGTACAAGAATTAAGACAATTTTGCTTACGAGTTTCATTTAGCACCAAAAAAATGGGACTCGATTGAGTCCCGATTAACAAAATATTTTTTTTACTTTCTACCGCCTCTATAACCTTGGCCTTGGCCATTTCCGCCTTGTGTTCCGGTTGTTGTGCCAGTAGTTGCGCAGTTTTGTGAGCCTTTCATTCCTTTTCCGGCTGCACCTAATCCGCCATTACCTTTTGCGCCACCTTTTCTGCCTTTGCCGGCGTTATCATTTATACCGTCGCCGTTCAAATCGACAAACTTGTTCTTTTGCATTTTTGCGCCTTTGTAATCCGGATCAACGCCATTAGGAATTCCATCGCCATCTGCATCTGGTGCGTTGTCGTTGTAGCCGTCACCGTTTTTATCAACAAAGTTCTTGCCGTGTGTTGCAGGAGGATTGGTTGTAGTTTGAGCCGAAACTTCTGCATACATTGCAAAAATTCCGAAGAGTACGATTATTGTAAGTAGTTTTTTCATTTCTTCCTCTATGAAGTGTTTGTTATTGTTTCGCTATTATTTAATAAGAATTGTGCCATTACAAATAATGTGAATAGAGAGGAAAAATGCGGGTTTGAAATAGTATTGAAGTGAGCCTTCGACAAAAAGGGCGAACGGTTCGACAATATTGACTAGAAGAAGGTTGTCTCAAGCTTGATTAAAAAAATGCACGGCTTTGGACCGTGCAGTCATTAATATTTTTATTTGAAGTTATTTTTCCTTTTTAGTGATTGTGTGACTCAATATCATTATGCTGATGAGCAATTACTTCTTTAACAGTTTTACATTTGTCTGAGCTCGGCAGTTTGGACAGAATTGCCATTCAGACTTAATTGGATATTGACACTGCTGACAGAATGTATTTGATAGATCATTTCCACAATGAGGGCAGTAAGCTCTCGTTCCATTCAACTCGCCCTCGCACTTAGGACAGGTGAAAGACTTGAATGTATTTGGTCTTGTAATTAAATAAATC
>JBHEKZ010000466.1:0-5087 GCA_041859025.1 Melioribacteraceae bacterium
ACTTTTAAAAAAACAGTTACTGAAGTGTTTTCTGCAATTTCAAAAGATTTATCGCATAATAAATCGGCATTAGCATAGAATGGTTTTCTACCGCTGTTCGATCTTAAATAAATCTGCTGTTCGTAAAGCTGGGGCGAATATGGAAGTCCTGTAGACAACGAAGCGGTTACCGTTACATTCCAATCGTTACCACCGCTTAATGTAACAACACCATTCAATGTGTGAGTTTGATCCCAGTCTAACGGAACCGGAATTTTTTCACTTTGACGGCCGGAAGAAAGATCTATGAAGAACGCATCGGCACCGGTTTCATTTCCCTCAGCAACTTGAAAAGTGTAATCAAGCGAAGCGGTTAATAAATCCTCTGAAGATTTTCTCTTTGTAAGAGAGAATGTAACTCCTTTAATGTTGCCATAGTCTTTGTTTACATACTTTTGATAAATGGAGTTGCTGCTTATTCTGATCTGTTGGATTGCGAGAAGATCGCGAACATCTTTATAGAAACCAGTTATATTGAATGCGAGAGATTCATTTAGCTGCTGCTGCAAGCCAACTTCGTATGTAACTGTTTTTTCCGGATTAAGATTAGCATTTCCATATACGGGCGAAGCAGCTATGTCTTCAAATTCCGGATTTGTATAGAGATATCTGTATGGGGGCAGCTGATAAAAATGTCCGTATGAAAAGTGAATTATGCCTTGGTCTGTAATCGGAAAGGAAATTCCAAGACGAGGACTTACAGTTGTTTTCGATTTTGCTTCTGTTAAATTCTCAGTAGGCTTAAATGGATCGGGCGCATAGACTGCATTTGGATTAAAATAATCTACTCTAACGCCGGCATTAAGAATCATGCTTTCAAATTCCATCTTATCTTGCAGATAACCGGAAAATTGTTTCGGCGAACGGGAATAAATATCAATAGAACCTTTCTGATTGACCGGATCGGGAATAGTAGGCGTCAAATAATTATTTCGATTTCGCAAAACTTCGAAGAATACGAAATCCATTGTATCCCACTTATTCTTCAAACCGAATTTGATTTCATGTTCGTTGGTAACTTGACTTGTAAGATCAAATTTAATTTCAGATGTATATGAGCGTTGATAAAAATGTTCCGGCTGTGTTCCCCCGGAAACAAATGTGTAGCTGCTGTAGGAATTTGCTTTGTCTTCCGGCTGATATCTTGGATCGGCGTGAAGATCGCTCAGACTCATCCCCGGATGAAACGAAACCTCATTTCCGGAAGCATCAAGTAAAGGGAACAAATAGCGCTTAAAATCGTAAATGTTGTATGAACCCTTCAATGAAAAAAAAGTCGAGTTATTAAGTGTATGTCTGTATTCCAAAGAATTTATTAATCCCCATTGCGAGCGCTGATAATTTGCGTCAGGATTATATTTTAGATCGTGCGCATATGATTGATATTTCGAATTGGAGAAAACTACATCGTAATTGATTTTAATAGTTGAGATCGGCTTGTAAGTAAGTTTAGCCGTAGTATTCAAGTCTTCACTTGGATTCATCGAGACTATAGAATTATCACCGGTTTGTGCAAGATAAATTTTATTTGCCACCACAGCATCTCGGGATAGTGAATCATAAATAGTATGCTGTCTTATTCCATATAAATAACCTTTGTCTTTATTGAATCTGCCGGAAAGGAAGAAGGTGAAATTATCCTCGAGTAATGGTATAGGACCGCTAAATGTTCCCTCAAAAACCTGATTATTGACAGGATTTATTTTATCAATATTAAAGAACACGTCTTTATTCGAGCTAAGATAATCACCGGTATAATAAGTTAACGTACCTTTATACTTAGAACCACCTTCTTTGGTAACTGTATTAACAATACCGCTAAGCGCGTTCCCATATTCGGCATTAAATGTTCCGCTGACGACAGAGAGTTCCTGAACAGCGTTTGTAGAAATTTGTACTGTTCTGCCATAATCGTAAGGATTTATAGCGGAGACTCCGTTAACATTATAAGCTATCTCAGTTGAGCGCCCGCCGCGTATGTGCAATTCTCCGCTAGAGCCTTTAGTTATACCGGCTTGAAGAGATAAAATTTGAGTAATGCTCTCTACCGGCAAAGTTTTAATTTGAGACTCATCGATGTTTGTTTGTGAGGAAGTTAAATCTTTTCTGATTAATGGCCTTACCGCCTCCACAACGATTGTCTGCAAATTTATTGCTTCGGATTGAAGCTGCACATCAATTCGCGTTGTAAAATCACTGGATACTCTTACATTGGTAATTATCTTTTTCTGATAACCGATGCCGCTAACTGCCAAAGAATAGACACCCGGCTCCAGATTGTTTATAACATAAGTGCCATCAATATTTGTGGCGGCACCAATAGCCGTTCCTTCAATAATTACATTAATACCTATTAAGTCTTCCTTTGTTTCCGTATCCGTAATTTTTCCGGCAATTTTTCCGGTTCCTCCGGCATAGCTTTGAGTACTAAAAAGAAAGTAGAAAATCGAAAGGATTAATGTGAACGGAAGTAAATGTTTTTTCATCGTTACCTCAGAGCAAAATTAGATGTATTAAAAACACAATATGATATATAGATACAACTACTAAAATTTCTAATTACCAGTTGTTATATAAAAGAAAAGGGTTTTCAGAACACTCACCGATTAACTCCTTCGGCGATAAAATTCTGATAACCCTTTTAAACATGCAACTAATTACTTGAGCAACTGCATCTTCTTGGAAACTGTATTCTTCTCTGTAGATAACTTGTAGATGTAAATTCCGCTAGCAAGATTATCGGCATTAAATTTAACCGAATAAGAGCCCGCATTCATAAACTCTTTGTTGATCAGTACAGCAACTTCTCTTCCAAGAATATCGTAAATCTTTAACTCAATGTTAGAAGCTTCCGTAATACCAAATTTAATCTGTGTGGTTGGGTTAAATGGATTTGGATAATTCTGCTCTAAATAGAATTGTGCAGGCAGCATTCCAGCTTCCTTTTCAACAGATACTTTTGTGTATTTGCTGTCAAGAACAATAAGTGGCATACGGCTATCAGTTGGATTACCTAGAGTATATCCTTGTGTGTAAAGCACTTCATCTTCCTTATCACCGTCAACGTTGGCTACAGCTACTACATCCATATTTCCATTGTTTGCCCAATAGGCTGAATCTATTACGCTCGCCACATAATTCGATGCAGAAGCAATATCACCACCTTGGTATTCAACTCGTATAACTGGGACTTTTCTGGTATTAGCTGTACTGTGATAAGAGGCAGTAACAAAATCAATCTTACCATCACCATCAATGTCGCCAACAGCAGCACCATTTAATCTTGTAGCACCTATAGGTGTTGTGTCAACTAGTTGTGTGGATTTCAAAGTATCTGCCTCTTGTTGAAGGAGCCATATTTTTGCACCAGTATTATTACCTGCCAACAAAATTTCTTTTTTGCCATCATTATTTATATCTATAACTGAACTTCCTTTAAATGAAGCATTCCCACCTGCCACAGTAGTCTGTAGTTTTGTACCTTTCCATGCGCCATTTTCGTATTTAGCTCCTACTACTTTGCCCGAACTGTTTTCAATAACATAAACTATATTATCAATTACAGCAACGTCGCGGCAAGCGCCAATCGTTTTTACAACGGCGTCATCAGTACCCTTAAACTCTACGGTCCATTTTTCGGCACCACCGCCAAGATTTGGAATATTATCAACTGACAATATTCCAACTTTCCAATAACCTTGTCTGTCGGCAAATATTAACTCGTCTTTTCCATCTTTATCTGGATCTGCGATTACAAATCTAATTGGTCTTAAATTTATTCCAGCACCTGCTTCAATATTTGTCATTGCATTTGGAAGAAATCCACCCAACCCATCAGCTACTCCCATATTATCGCTGCCATCCCCAGGATATTCATAAACCAAAATTCTGGCAACATCTGGATAAGGACTATAGTTTACAGGTGCCCAATAGATTTCCGGTTTGCCATCTTTATCCAAATCGCCCCAAGTAAATGCTGGCCATGTATTTTGTTTTTCTAATGGTGCCGTTGCCGACCAAACAGAATCCCATTTAGCAGTAACAGGGTTTAACTCGAATTTATAAATTCTTGGCACTAATTCGTAAGGGCGATCAACCATGTTAGTGTTGCAGGCATAAATTTCGGGTCTTCCATCTTTATCGAAGTCAACTCCAGCAATAACTCCACCAAAGCCGGCTTCTTTTCCGGATGGCTCTTTTATTTCGGCCGTACGGGTTAATAATTGAGCTTGAACCTGAGCTAGAAAAAGCAATGCGAAAAAGATTACACTGTAAGAGAATCTTTTCATTAAAGCCTCCTATGTTTTTGAGATATATGATTGATTTGTTGAATTAATTTCTTGGTTGAAATTAGTGCCCTAACATTAGAAACAAAGTGAGAGGATAACAAAGGCTGTTCTTTTGTCTTCTAACTGATAGGAAATTAGAATAATAAAGTTGCCATTACACTACCCGAATGGGTTGTTATTTTCTCTAACACCTTGACTAACAAATTCAGTCGCCAAGAATATTTTACCTTTGTTACTTAGCTAATTTCAATAAGTTGCCTCATTCATAAACAAGCTAATGATTTCAATATTTAAAAACAATCGTAGACCAATAGAAAAGAGGCAAATATTTAATTACCCAAATGTGTAGCAAACATTTATCCGGAGCTTTAGTTTTAGGATGTTTTGACTAGAATATTTATATCTTAGTTTAGTACATCTTTTATCTTCGCTATGGTTATGTTTCTTAAAATTTACGTTTTATTACTATTCTAAAATGTAATGTATTTAATTTCAGCAATTTCCGATCATAAATATTTGAAAGATATTGAGCGATCCTTAATAAAGGGCGCGTGAATTGGTGAAAAGTAAATGATAAATCTTCGTTATCAAATTATAAACAAAGTAGGTGAAGGCCGAAGTCAAGTGTTCAAGGCTCTGGATACTTACAGCGGTGACAATGTTGCCTTAAAAATTTTATCTAAGATAAGACCTAAAGAAGAGCATCAATTACTAAGAGAAGAATTCTTTGTACTAAGTAAGCTTAACCATCCGGATATA
>JBHEKZ010000506.1:0-3739 GCA_041859025.1 Melioribacteraceae bacterium
TAATTCAATAGCTTTTTCCAATCAATTGAAATTACAAGACAAAAGAGGCAAACAAATTAGACCGGCATTTTATTCTGACAATTTCTTCTCTTTGCTCCCGAATGAAAGCAAAAAGGTAATTGTTGAAATTCCAGAGGATAGTTTTTCAGGTAATCAAGTTAATATAGTGTTAGACGGGTGGAATATTGCAACGGCAAGATATCAAGTGCTATTAAAATAAAAAATATTCAGTAGGAAGAAGGTCTAATGGTTAAAAATCGTTTGCGGAAGTTTCGCTTTATAGAACTGAAGGTTTACAGCTTAACAATAGCGTTGTTATTACAAACAAATATTTTAATCACAGCGCAAGATTACTCGCTTGGAATTGGAAAGTATCCGGGTAATCTCAAAGAGAATTATTCTCCTACAATTAAAAACGACGAGAAAAATTATAGAAATATTGCTTTGTTGAGGCCGGTTTATGGTTCAAGCAGCTATGACTTTTGTCTGACTCCGCAATTATTAACTGACGGTGTTATTGAAGAAAAAATGCCCGGCTGGTTAGTAATACAAAGTGTTGACGAAATCTATCAACGGCCCGACCGGGAAAAATTAATTGATAGAAATATTTCATCTAGGAAAACTTTCCCGTACAAAAGTTTTTGGGTGCAAATTGAAATGGCGGGAAACTTTAATCTGCCTAAGGTAAATGGATTTAGATTTAACGGAACGGTTTCTGTTGATACTGCTTATAACAAAAAAGAACCGTGGAGTATAAAAGTTGTTGGTTCTGATGATGGCAAGAAATGGATTGATGTAGGTGTATTAACCAACAATAAGCTAATAGGAGATACACTTACCGGTTATAGAAGGAAAATATATCCGCAGAATTATCGAATTTTTAATGAAACTTTTATGCTGGCAAATACCGTAGAGTATAAATTTTATCGTGCGGTATTAAGTTCGAATAATTTGGAAAGCTGGCGCTTGGCTGATTTTTTACTTCTCAACAATGGTGAGCCGTGCGGAATTGGAGGACCATATAATTTTTCCAGTTCATGGAAAAGTTTGGGCTCCGAAAAGAATTGGGTATATGTTGATCTTGGAGGCAAATGCACTTTTGATAGGATAAATCTTTATTGGTTGAAGCGTGCAGAATCCGGCTCAGTTCAGATTTCGAATGACGCGAAAAGTTGGAAAACTATTTCGATGCTTCCTAAGAATGCTTCTTCGAAAGATGAGATTATTTTAGACAAAGTATATCAAGCAAGATATGTAAAACTGAATCTGGATAAAGCAGCATCACAAGAAGATGGCTACATCTTGACTGAGCTTGAAATTTATGGTAAAGGCGCCCCTTATTCTGTCCCTCATATGCAAGCTAAACCGGATAAAAACGCTAACGTGATTCTTTCCGGAGGCTCATGGAAATTACAGAGGTCTTCATTCGTAAAAGATAATCTTCAAACGATTTCCAAAACCGGTTACAATGACAATAATTGGGTGGTAGCTACAGTGCCGGGGACAGTACTTGTATCCTATCTTAATAACGGAATGATTCCCGATCCGAATTATGGAGATAATCAATTTTTAATTTCAGATTCATATTTCTATTCAGATTTTGTTTATCGAGATGAATTTGATGTTCCGAATTCATACAAAGGTAGAAAAGTATTTCTTAATCTTGATGGTATTAACTGGAAAGCTGAAGTTTATTTAAACGGTAGTGAAGTCGGTAAAGTTGAAGGTGCATTTACTAAAGGTAAATTTGATGTAACAGATTATATCATTCCCGGTAAAAAAAATGCGATTGCAGTATATATCTATAAAAATTATGCACCGGGGTTTGTAAAAGAACCAACATTTAGAGATCATCAAGCTAATGGCGGTGAACTTGGGCTCGATAATCCAACATTTCATGCTTCAGTTGGTTGGGATTGGATTCCATCGATTCGTGGTCGTAACATTGGAATTTGGAATGATATTTATCTATCAACCAGCGGAAATGTGACGATTGAAGATCCTTATGTTTCGGCAAAGCTTCCATTGCCCGATACAACTTCCGCGGATTTAAAAATTGCACTAAATCTTAGGAATCATGAAGAAGAAAATGTTCATGGCATACTTAAGGGAAAAATCGGAAGCTTGGAATTTGAAATCCCAGTTTCGTTAACCGCGTTGGAAACGAGAAGTCTAAAACTGGATTCATCAGTAATTAATTCGCTTCATATTGTGAATCCTAAAATTTGGTGGCCTAACGGCTATGGTAACCCAAATCTTTACGATGTTAAATTGGAATTTGTTTTACAAAATGGCCGCATATCGGATTCAAAAGAATTTAAAACCGGCATTCGAGAAATGACTTATTCACAAGAAGGCAATTCTCTTAAAATATGGGTAAATGGAAAACGATTTATTGCACGCGGTGGTAATTGGGGCTTTTCGGAATCTAACTTGAGGTATCGTTCACGAGAATATGATATTGCTGTTCGCTATCACAAAGAAATGAATTTGAACATGATAAGAAATTGGGTAGGCCAAACGGGAGATGATGAATTTTTTGAAGCATGCGACAAATATGGAATTGTAGTTTGGCAAGATTTCTGGCTTGCTAATCCCGGAGATGGACCTAACCCTAAGGATCATAAACTGTTCCTGCAGAATGCAGAGGATTTAGTAAAGCGAATTAGAAATCATCCTTCAATTGGATTGTATTGCGGAAGGAACGAAGGATATCCTCCTGAAGAACTAGATAAAGCAATTCGTACAATGCTACCTAAGCTTACTCCGGAAATACACTACATTTCTAGCTCTGCTGATGAAGTCGTTAGCGGACATGGACCTTATTCAACAAAATCAGTAAAATACTATTTCAAAGAAAGAGCTACACCAAAATTTCACAGCGAAATAGGGCTGCCCAGCCCGGTTTCTATTGAAAGTCTAAAAGAGATGCTGCCTGATTCTTCACTTTGGCCTATTAACCTTATGTGGGGTATTCACGATTTTAGCATGGAAAGCGCACAAGAGGGGGAAAATTTCATGAAGATCTTAGAGACTAATTTTGGTCGTGTTGATGATGCTAAAGAGTGGTTAAAATATGCTCAGTGGATTAGCTACAATGGCTACCGTGCTATTTTGGAAGCACAAAGTAAAAACAGAATGGGTGTGCTTTTTTGGATGACCCATAGTGCATGGCCATCTCTGGTTTTTCAGACTTACGATTATTACTTCGAGCCTACAGGCGCTTATTTCGGATGTAAAAAGGGAAGCGAACCGTTGCATATACAATGGAATAGTTATACTGACAGTATTGAAGTTGTAAATTACAGTGCAAACGATGGGAACGTTTTAAATGCAATTGTTGAGCTAATTAATCTTGATGGCTCTATAGTGCTTAAAGAGCAGTTTGCTCTTGATTGCTCAATCGATAATGTGAAACGTGTTTGTAAATTAACAAAGCCAAAAGGCTTAAGTACAACATATTTTGTTCGCCTTAAACTTGAGAAAGCAAATAAACTTGTTTCAGAAAATTTTTATTGGAACGGTTTGCAAGAAGAAAATTTTCAAGAAATTGCAAATTTGCCAAAAGTAAAACTTGACGTCTCTACTAAATCCATTAAGAAAGGCGATAAGTGGAGTTTAGCTACTACACTAAATAATAATACTGGAACACCAGCGCTTATGGTTCAATTGAAAGTTATAGGAGACAAAGATAAAAAAAGAATTTTGCCGGTTATATTAAATGATAGTTTTATCTCCC
>JBHEKZ010000568.1:0-3639 GCA_041859025.1 Melioribacteraceae bacterium
CACTACAATAATTTTTAACATCAGCAAAAAGAAAGCAAGTATCGCGATTGGAGATTACGAAATAGTTTCTCACGGAGAAGGATTTATAATTGATAAAATTGGAAAAAGTAAATATAGAATTAGCGCAAATTCCTTCTTCCAGACCAACACATTGCAAGCAGAAAGACTTTACAATGTAGCTTTAGATTTCGCCGAGTTTTCCGGCGACGAAATTGTCTACGATCTGTATTCCGGCGCCGGAACAATCCCGATTTATATTTCGGAAAAAGTTAAACAGCTTTTTGGTTTTGAAAGTGTAGAACCGGCAATAAGCGATGCTCTGGTAAACCGAGGGCTGAATTCTGTCTCAAATTTCGAACCGATATTAGCTGATCTTAATAAATCATTTCTACCAATAGTTGAAGAAAGAAATCTCCCTTCGCCAAACGTTATTATCACAGACCCGCCCCGCAGTGGAATGCACACGAAAACAGTTCAGGATATCCTTGCTCTTAAACCGAAAAAGATTGTTTATATAAGCTGCAACCCAACCACCCAAGCAAGAGATATAAAACTCCTTTGCGAAGGCGGATACAAATTAATTAAAATTCAGCCGGTTGATATGTTCCCCCATACTTATCACATAGAAAACGTTGCACTTTTGAGCAAGCAAAGCCTCTAGAAATACTAAATGTGCTCTAGCCCTCTATAACATCTGCTTCATTTTTGTAATATCGCTCAATCTGATACACTTCAAGGATATATATTCACCGTTTTTAGAACTAAAACGCAACTTTTTTGTTGGCACTTAGATTGAATTAATATTATCAAACAGTTCATTGTAAATAGCAACACCCTCTTAAAAACTTACTGATGGCGGCGGTAATTGAAACAGAAGGCACTCGGCTGGGTCTTCTGCAGAGATTTCCGCCTTCTTCTTTTTAAACCAACATTTCAGATGAAGCACTTAATAGACAGGAAATAATAGAGTTATCTTGGTAATTAGCCATATTTTCCTTAATTTTGCCCACTTTCAATCAATAAGGTAGGTCATGAAACGCACTTTTCAACCGAGCAACACAAAGAGAAAAAATAAACATGGATTCCGCGAGAGAATGTCCACAAAAAATGGACGCAAAGTACTCGCGCGCAGAAGAGCTAAAGGCAGAAAAAGATTAACAGTAAGCGACGAAAAGTAGTTGAAACAATTTGGTCTTTCTAGTCAAGAAAGAATCAAAAGCAAGAAAGAGTTCGATTCAGTTTATTCTTCCGGAGAAGTTCTATTCTCTTCAAGCCAAAAACTCAAAGCTGTTTTTCTAATTGAACGAGAAACAGAGCAAGCCGTTATTAAAGCGGCTTTTGCTGTTTCAAGAAAAGCGGGAATTGCGGTTTGGAGAAATAGAGTTAAAAGGCTATTTAGAGAATCGTTCCGTCTAAATAAAGAGATTCTCCAAAAAGAAGTTGAAGACAAAAAAATTAGTCTTCGTATAGTTTTTTCTCCAAATTCTATTAACGAAAGAAAAAACAAAAAAATCAGCTTGGAAAATATTTTGCCGGACGTTGTCGATTTGATGAACAAAATCAAATCCATGTTGTAAAATGAGAATCGTATTAATAAAACTGGTTAAGATTTACCAAAAATTTATTTCGCCGATGTTTCCACCATCTTGCCGGTTTTATCCAACTTGCTCAGAATATGCAGTGCAATCGTTGGAAAAATATGGCGTGTTAATAGGCGGCACAAAAGCTATCTGGCGAATTTTAAGATGTAATCCGTTTAATAAAGGCGGATTTGATCCTGTAGAATAAGAAAAGGAAATTTGAATGGACCGTAACAGTACTTTCGCATTTTTATTAATTGGTGTAATTCTCGTTCTTTGGCTTTATTGGAATTCGCCGACTCCAGAACCGCAAAAACCAAAATCGACAACTGCGCTTCAGCAGAAGGATACAACAAAAGCAGCAGCTCCCGTTGTTAGTGAAGAAAAGAAACAAGAAGAAGTTTCTCCCTTTGGTCCATCTAATCAAACCGAAAAAGTTATTACAATCGAAACCGAACTTTCCCGCATAGAATTAACAAATAAAGGGGGAAGGATAAAGAGAGTATTTCTTAAAAAGTTTAACACGTGGTATTTCAGCAAAACAAAAGACACAACTTTTTACAAGAAATACGTACAGCTTGTTAACACTACTAAAAATGGCGGAGATTTCAATTTAATATTTGTTACGAAAGATGGAAAACTTGTTAATACTTCCTCGCTTGATTTCAACGCCAATAAAAACAATTACTATTACAAACTTAGCGGTAAAGATTCTTTAGCTATTGAATACACTTTTACCGGAGATAATAGTAAGACAATAAAGAAAAGCTTTTTGTTTTATGCTAATAAGTATGATTCAAAGGTTGACGTTGTACTTGAGAACATGCAAGATATGATAAGCAGCTTCCGCTACGACGTTGTTTGGCAAAATGGCTTGAACTTTGTTGAAGAAAATTCTGTAGACGAAGCAACACATTCTCACGCCAATGCATATACCGGAGAAGAAAATGTTGTGCTAGATGCTTCTAGCCCGGGCGAGAAAGTAAACAAAGACATCAATGGAAAAGTTGATTGGGTTGGTGTTCGCAATAAATATTTTACCGCAATAATTTCTCCGAAAAACCCCTCTAATGATGGGGGAGCTTACATTGAGGGAAATCATTACAACAATAAGTATGGAACTCGCGAAGTTTATAGCGCAAGCATAAAGGTTCCTTTCCAAAATCAGAAATATCAAAAAGATTCTTTTACGCTTTATGTTGGCCCTGTCGATTACTATTTGTTAAAGACCTACAACAAGAATTACGAAAGTATTTTTGAATTCGGAAATTTTCTCGGCTTAAAGTTTATTATTAGACCAATCTCCGAATATATAATGCTTCCGTTGCTTCGTTTCTTGGATAGTTTTATTCCTAACTATGGATTAGTGATTATACTTTTCACAATTATAATTAAACTTGCCCTCTCTCCGCTAACCAAGTCCAGTTTAAAGTCGATGGCTAAAATGCAACAGCTTCAGCCAATGATTGCAGAGCTAAAAGAAAAGTATAAAGACAACCAGCAAAAACAGCAGCAGGAAACAATGAAGCTTTACCAAACATACGGCATCAATCCAATGGGCGGATGTTTACCTATGCTGCTTCAAATGCCAATTCTTGTTGCGTTGTGGAGCTTGTTCAATGTCGCGATTGACATTCGTCAGCAGCCGTTCATGTTGTGGATTACCAATCTTTCTTCTCCGGATATAATTTTCAAACTTCCGTTCAAGATACCTTTCTTCAATTTAGACCTTGTTAGCGGATTGGCTCTTTTAATGGGTATTACAATGTTCATCCAACAAAAGATGAGTGTTAAAGACCCGACTCAAAAAGCAATGATTTATATTATGCCGGTTATGTTTACAGTAATGTTTATGAGCATGCCTTCCGGTCTTAATCTTTATTATTTTGTTTTTAACTTGCTTGGAATTATACAGCATTATTATGTAACTCATAAACACAACCAAGAACCTCTTGTTCCGGTTGCTAATCCAAACAAGAAGAAGGGTTTTATGTCTAGAATGATGGACGCTGCAGAAAAACAAGCTCAAGTTCAAAAACAGGCAAAAAAGAAATAGATA
>JBHEKZ010000296.1:0-3447 GCA_041859025.1 Melioribacteraceae bacterium
TTTACATTTTTTGGCGTCGGCTTTATTCATAACCCAGGCGTATGGTTCCCAAATCCGCTGCCGGTAGATTTAGGAATCGGTTACTTCACACAAAAAATGAAAGTTGGCGATGTTTTCGAAAGTGCTGCAAATCAGTTTGGACTTTATGTTAGCAAAACATTCGGAATGGTGATTTCAATTACACCATATGCCGGATTGATAAGTGAAAATAGTAAGACTACTGTTTCCTACGATTATCAATCTAATGAAACAGTAAACGGCGTACAGGTTCCTAAAGCAAAAATGTCTTTCGAACTAGAAGGTGAAAATACTACCGGATTTGTAGTTGGGTTTACTTTACATTTAGCTGCAGTAAACATTAATGCCGATTATAAAGTTGCTAAAACAAAAACTGCTTCGGCCGGTATTTCTTTTGGTTTCTAATCTTTACTCTTTTTGTAAAAGAGGAGCTGAACAAGCTCCTTTTTTCTTTTAAACTAGCTAAGTACAAAATGATAGAAACAGCAATCTATATTCACATTCCATTCTGCGATCATAAATGCATCTACTGCGATTTCTACTCAATCATCTCTTCTGAAAATGTAACCAATTACTTAACGGCCATTAAAAAGGAAATTGCAAACTATGCTGAGGATTTTGCTAAAGAGAGAAAAATAATTTCAATTTTCTTTGGCGGCGGCACTCCCTCGTTGATGGATGCCGGGTACATTGGAGAAATAGTAGATGAAATTAAAAAACACTTTATAGTTAATGCTGATGCTGAGATTACATTGGAGACAAATCCCGGAACTGTTACTAAACAAAAACTAATAGAGTTTAGAAGTGCTGGCATTAACAGAGTCAGCGTTGGCATTCAATCATTCGATGAAGCCGATTTAAAGTTCCTAACCCGCATTCACGATTCTAAAACAGCTAAACAAACAATTAGAGATGCTAGCGAAGTTGGTTTCGAAAATCTGAGTCTTGATTTAATATTCAATCTGCCTGATCAGACAAAAGAAAAGTGGAAACGAAATCTTGAAGAAGCAATCAAGCTGCCAATAAAACATATCTCCGCTTACAGTTTGATTCTAGAACACGGGACAATACTTAATAAAATGGTTCTCGATGGGAAAGTGAAAGTGCAAGACATCAATCACGATGCCGATCTTTACGAGTTTACGATTGAATTTCTAACTTCAAATGGATTTGAACAATACGAGGTTTCCAACTTTGCAAAGCCCGGCTTTCAATGCATTCATAACAATGCTTATTGGCATTACAAAGAATATTTAAGCTTTGGCACTTCAGCTCATTCATTTGCAAATGGAAAGCGCTGGTGGAATCTTTCCAGTACCCGCTTTTACATTGATGCTATAAACAAAAAAGGAAACGCAGTTGCCGGCGAGGAAACTCTTACACAAGATCAAATGCTGAATGAGTATGTTATGCTTGCTTTGCGGTCATCTGGTCTAGATTTGACCGAATTGGAATTTAAGTTTGGTCTGGAATGGTATGAAAGAAATGGAAAACTGATTGATCAATATTTAGCACAAAAATTTATTTCTGTGAAGAATAACAAATTGGTGCTAACTGAAAAAGGATTTGCTCTCTGCGATGAACTTCTAATCAACTTCAATTAAGCGTTACTATTCTTAGTTCAACTTTTTTGTATTGATATGAAGTTCCTCTCTTCTTAACTTCTTTCTGAAATATCTTGGGGCTCACATGAAATCAGAAATCTACGCTTTATTTCTAGTCGCTATATTTTCGTATCCAATATCATCACAGCAAATTGAAAAATGCTACAACAGTAATTCGTTAAGTAAACGATCAACTGCAAATTATACTTCGGCTTATTCATTGAACGATTTTTATTCTGTGCAAATCAACAGCGGTGAATTTGACAATAATAAGAATGACAACGGGAATACAGGCTTTTACTTTCCTACTGGCAGCAAAAAAGGAGTTGCTTTTAGTTCCGGGTTGATTTGGATTGGAAAGCAAAATAATGTGCTTAAAGCAAGCGGAAATATCTATTCGAGATCAACATTAACACCGGGTAAAATTTTACAGGATGGTAAGCCGGAAGATCCGCTTTCAGAAAAATTGAGAGTTTACAGAGTAAGAACAAATTATAAAACCTCACTTTTCGAAAATGAAATTGCAAACGGCGAAGGAACTTATCATCAGATTTATTCTAGTTACGAAAAAGACTGGAACGAATGGCCTGCCGGCGATGGCGCTCCATTCAATGATGTGAACAAAAATGGAATTTATGAACCTTCTGTTGATATTCCTGGTGTACCGGGTGCTCACCAAACTTTATGGTTTGTCTCCAACGATCTTACAAAAACCACCTCTACTTATTTTGGATTTCCAAATGATTTTGGAATTGAAACACAAGTTACCGTTTGGGGATATGAAACTGAAAGCCCGGTTAAGAATACAATCTTCAGAAAGTATAAATTGATAAATAAAAGTAATGCAGATATAAAAGAAGTTTTCACTGGAATATTCAGCGATGCAACTGCCAATGCTTCTTCACGTACATACGCCGGAAGTGATTCAACATCAGGTTTGGGATTTGCCTATAATCCATATGAATCAGACTACTTGTTTGGTAAAAATCCGCCTGCGCTAGGGTTTAAATATTTACAAGGGCCATTAGTAGAAGGGAATGCAAACGATTTCGGCTTAAAAAATGGTAAAAAGATTTTTGGTAAAAAGAATCTTCAAGCTACGTCATTTGTGTTTTATACTTGTGGAGGAATCGAAATTCCTTGGCCAAGTAATAATGCTGCTGCGTGGTACAGTAATTTACAGGGAGTTGATAACAGAACCGGAAAACTTTTTGAAATCCCTTCTTCGTTTGGAGGAGGTAGTGCGAAATTTGTTTGCAGCGGAGACCCGGTTAAGAAAATTGGGTGGGTTGATGGTATTTCTCAATCATGCGGACAGAGATATTTATTGCTTGGCAGCGGACCTTTTAATTTGGCTGCATCAGACACGCAGGAAATAGTTTTTGCAGAAATAGTTGGTGTTGGCTCAGACAATCTTACAGGAATAACTTCACTAAAAGACCACGCGATTCAATCGCAAAAGATTTATGATTCAACTGTTTTGTTGCCTTCTGCCGTTATCCCTTTTCTCACAAAGATTAATCCTTCCAGCGTTGAATTATCTACAGATCAAAATTCGGTTACAATAAATTGGAATAAAGACCAGAGCGAAATCAATAGGATTGAAAAATTTTCAGACCATAATTACAAGTTTCAAGGATACAACGTTTATCAAGTTAGTTCCGATTTGCCTGTGAAAGATGCAGGAAAACTTATTGCTACCTTTGATATTGCAGACGGAATAAAAACAATAAAGGAAATTTATTGCAAAGCCGATGGAACTACAGAGGAAAGGGCCGAACAATTTGGAAATGACATCGGGTTATCTTACTCATTCAAATTTAGT
>JBHEKZ010000451.1:0-5049 GCA_041859025.1 Melioribacteraceae bacterium
AGTTGGTGAAGTTTTACCGGCAACAAAAGGTAAATTAACCGGTATGTCTTTTCGCGTTCCAACAGCTAACGTTTCTGTAGTTGATTTAGTATTCAGATCTGAAAAAGATACTTCAATTGAAGAAATTGATGCTTTATTAAAGAAAGCAAGCGAAACATACTTAAATGGTATTTTAGGTTATGCTAATGAAGAAGTTGTTTCTACTGATTTCATTCATGATGAACGTTCTTCAATTTATGATTCATTAGCTACAAAGCAAAATAACTTGAAAGGCGAAAAGAGATTCTTCAAAATAGTTACATGGTATGATAACGAATGGGGTTATTCAAACCGTGTTGTTGATTTACTCTTAAAGATGGCTTAATAAGTAAGCTTTATATTTTGTAATGACGTCCGCCAACTGGCGGACGTCTTTTTATAACGAAGATTTATTGGAGGAAACATGAAAAAGTTAAGTATCGATAACGTTGAATTGAAAGGAAAGAGAGTTCTTGTTCGTGTTGATTTCAACGTTCCGTTAGATGAAAATTTAAAAATAACAGACGATATCAGAATCACTTCCGCACTACCTACAATCAAAAAATTATTGCTGAAGGCGGAAAATGTATTTTGATGAGTCACCTTGGAAGGCCAAAAGGCGGTCCAAACCCAAAATACAGTTTAAAGCCGGTTGCAGTTCGTTTAGGCGAATTGTTGGAAACTGAGGTTAAATTTGCACCGGATTGCGTTGGCGAGCAAGTTAAAATGATTGTAGATGCAATGAAAGATGGCGAAGTATTGCTGCTCGAAAATTTACGTTTCCATGCTGAAGAAGAAAAGAATGTTCCGGAATTCGCTCAGCAAATTGCAGAACTTGGTGATGTTTATATCAATGATGCTTTCGGTTCAGCACACCGTGCTCATGCTTCAACTGAAGGCGTGACAAAGTTTATTAAAGTTTGTGCTTCCGGATATTTAATGCAGAAAGAATTAGACTATCTCGGAACCGCTGTTGCAAATCCTGTTCGTCCGTTTACAGCTATTCTTGGCGGTTCAAAAATTTCAGGCAAAATTGATGTTATTGAAAACCTTTTACCAAAAGTTGATTATTTATTAATCGGCGGCGGAATGGCTTATACATTCTATAAGGCAATGGGTTACGAAATTGGAACATCACTTTTAGAAACCGAAAAGGTTGAACTTGCAAAGGAAATGTTAGAGAAATTCAAAACTTGCAAAGCAAAAGTTCTTTTGCCGAAGGATAATGTTGTAGCCCCGGAATTTAAAAACGAATCGCCGGCTGGTGTTGTGGATTCAAATAAAATTCCCGCAGATAAGATGGGATTGGATATCGGTCCAAACACAGTTGAAGAATTCTCTAAAATAGTTTTAGCAAGCAAAACGGTTGTTTGGAATGGTCCTATGGGCGTTTTCGAATTCGATAATTTTGCTACTGGCACAAATGCAATTGCTCATTCTTTGGCAGAGGCCACAGCAGCCGGCGCTATTACAATAATTGGAGGCGGAGATTCAGCTGCAGCAATTAGCAAAGCCGGATTGGATGATAAAGTATCTCACGTATCAACCGGAGGCGGCGCTTCTTTAGAATTCCTTGAAGGAAAAGTTCTTCCGGGCGTAGCAGCATTGAACGATGCTCAGTAATTTGGTGTTAAGCTAAAATGAAAAGAGTGGACTTGGGAACAAGTCCTACTCTTTCTTTTTAGAATCATATTATATTGAGGAATTAAAATGGGTTTAGATTCACGCGATTATTATCGTCCTTCTAGCGGGTTTTCTTTTTTTCCGCCAATGATCAAGAATCTTTTGATTATAAATGTAGAAGTTTTTTTTATTCAAATGATTTTTGAAATTCTTTCTTTTGGTGGTGTTCCGGGAACATACGTGCTTAATCATTATTTCGCGTTAAATCCATTGGAAGGAATCGATTCCAATTTTCAGATCTGGCAGCTGCTAACATACCAGTTCATGCACGGGGACTTCATGCATATCTTCTTCAATATGCTTATGCTCTGGATGTTCGGTATGGAAATAGAAAATTTGATGGGCTCCCAAAAGTTTTTGCTCTTTTACATTCTCAGCGGATTGGGCGCCGGCTTTTTACAATTGGTTGGGACGCCTCTTTTATCTGATTCTGCAGGATTTACAATTGGCGCCAGCGGTGCTGTTTACGGTGTAATGATTGCTTTCGCAATGTTCTTTCCGGATAGATACATTATGTTTTATTTCCTTATACCTGTTAAAGCAAAGTATCTTATTTCATTTTTCATCATTTTGGAATTTATCTCGGTGCGCGAAGCGTCTTTTGTGGCTCACTTAGCTCATATCGGTGGAGCTTTAACTGGTTTTATTTTCATAATGTTTGATAGAAGAAAGAGTATTAATATCGGCAGGATGTTCAATTCATTTAAAAAGCCCAGAGGATATTCCAATAATTCTTTCCGACAGCCTTTTCAAAGAAGAGGGGCTAACAATATAGATGTTGAAGAAGCTAAATTTTACGATTTGAACAATAGACCTACCGAGGAAGAAGTTAGTCAAGAAGAAATTGATAAAATTCTTGATAAAATATCGCAGAGCGGGTATCAAGGATTATCAGATCGAGAAAAACGGATTCTCTTTGAAGCTAGCAAAAAGAAATAGTTGCAAGATTCTATTCATTGCAGTTTTATTATTCATCTCTGCATGTAAAGAAAACAAGCCGGATGAAGATAAATTAGTAAGAATCTATGTGGAGAATCTTATAGCTGAAGAAACTCACAAAGATAATCCCGAAATATTGAAGGAAGAAAAAGCTAAACTCTTCCAAAAGTACAAAACGACCGAGAAAGAATTTGAAAGTGATTTACGAGCAATAGGGAATGATAAAGATGCTTGGGAGAGATTTTTTACGAAATCCAGATTATTATTAGATGATCTTCGTAGAAGCGGAACTGTTAATTAAAACTTCTTTTTGACAATGCAATTCTGATTTTAGAATAACTGATTTTACCTCCCAGCGAATTTCTTAACTCTTTTACATCACTAATACCTTCATCAATTTTAGCATTTATTTTAGTTAGCTCCTCTTTACTGATCAAACTACTTATATCCAAATCAGGCAACATGCTTATTAAACCTTCAAGCTGTATTGATAAAAGTGATTCTGAAATCTTGGCTAATTCGGAAATCTCTTCTAAAGAATATTTCTTTTCCACCAATTCCAAAATAAGCCTTGATTTGCGTGGCAAATTGCTAGTTTGGATTTCTCTTTTGCTAAGATCATTTTGAGCAATAGTTTTTACCGCATTGATAATGTCATCCCCAATTTTATTAAACATTCGCTGTGTAAATCCGGCCACGCTTAGTAGAGCTGAATGTGAGGTTGGTCTTGTTTTCGAGATAGCCCTTAAGATTTCGTCTGTGCAAATTAAGTGAGGCTGTTGCCCGAACTTTTCGGATGCGTCTTTTCTGAGTTGTCTAAGAGTGTTAAACAGTTTCAATTCGTTTTCATAATCGGCGAGATTACTTTTAGCTTCGGTTAATTTATCATTCGTAAAGAAATCATTCCCGGTTTCTGAAAGTTTAATGACTTCATTGCTAATTAAAATTTTTCTAGCAATTGATAATTGTTCGATTGCTTCTTCAATCTGGTCTTTGCTGAAGTGTACACAAGTTCCGAAAGTACTAAGTTTATTAAAAGAGTAAAGAGTTGAACTGCCTTGCAGAATTTGCAAGAGTGTTTTTTTTCTTAGAGGAGTTTTGGACTCGTGCAAAGTGCGGAGAATAATTTCGTCTATATAGTCCAAAGAAGGTGTTGTGCCTCCCTCTAGACAGTTATCGCATTTACCACAACTGTAATCCTTAGCATTCTGTCCGAAGTAGTTTAATATATATCCCATTCGGCATTTATCAGTTGAAACAAATTCTTCCATCATCTCAAGCTTATGTTCCATATTTTTTTTGATGGCTTTCTGCATTGTGAGGTTTAGTTTCAATGCCTTTGATTGCACTCTCAGATGAGTAAGCATAAACGACGGGTTTTTTAGCGGCTTCCTATATTCGATTATTCCGCCCTGAAGCAATGCTGATAAGTCCTCGATTATTTCTTCAACTGAACTTTCTAATCGTTCTGCAATAGATTTGACATCAATCCGAGTTGATTCAGTAAATATTTTACTGCCGTAAGATTTTGCGAGAAGCAGTAATAAGTCTTTGTGTGTCGCATTCGCAAAGTTATTTATGAACGAGCGAAGCTGATCAGGTTTTAACGGAAAACGAACAGAGTGATAGCCGTATAATTCGTTTTTTAATGTAAGGTAACCGGACTCGCCTAAAACTTTGATTGATGATTGAACAATTCCGCTTGATAGCTGATTAATCTCGAAGAGTTTGGAGAGGTTAGCATCGTGAACAATAGGATTCTCGTTTTCCATTCCAACAGCAATACCGCCATAGTCACATATTGCATCATAAACAAGTTCAATCTGATCTCTGGAAGGCGTAGCATTTTTAATAAAGTATTCATGAATTTGCGCGTCTCGCTCTTCATAGAGAAGATATATTTTCGATGGTTTTCCATCTCTTCCTGCTCTTCCAATTTCTTGATAATAATTCTCAATTGAGCCAGGCATGTTATAGTGAATGACTAAGCGGATGTCATTTTTGTCTATACCCATTCCGAAGGCATTAGTAGCACAAATGACTTTAACTCGATCGGACATAAAATCATCTTGAATAATTCTTTTCATCTCTGACTGCAAGCCGGCATGATAGTAGACGGCGTTAATGGATTCTTTTCTTAAATACTCTGCTAATTCTTCAGCTCCGTTTCGAGTCGCCGTATAAACAATTGCTGGAAGTTTATTGCTTCTAATTATCTCCGCGGCTTTTTCTTTTTTCCTAATCGACGCTATTACATTTATATGAAGATTGTCCCGCTCAAATCCGCGCACAAAAATTCTGGGATTCTGCAGCGATAGTTGCTTAACAATATCCTCACGTACTTCTTCAGTTGCAGTTGCTGTAAAAGCAGAAACTTTTTTAATAACTAAATGCTCGATGAACTCGTGA